>DAOUVS010000336.1 GCA_030667525.1 Candidatus Zixiibacteriota bacterium
AGGGCGAATCATGTGATTTATATTCCGAAGACGTACGGATTATTTTCGCCGCTTTTATCAGTTATTCCTCTGCAGCTTCTGGCGTATCATATTGCTGTTTTACGGGGATGTCATATCGATCAACCGCGTAACCTGGCCAAATCAGTTACAGTCGAATAATCAGCTTATACATTTCTTAAGATTTTAATCTGCACACCAGGAGTTTAAAACTCCCGGTGTGTTTTTGTATGAATATTTATTTATTCGGATCAATATTTTGATTCAAATGAAAAAGATTGTTGGGATCATATTTCTTTTTAGCCTTCAATAAACGATCATAACCGGGGCCATACGCGGCACCAACACGATCAGTTTCATCTTCGGTCATAAAGTTGATATAAACTCCACCGGTGGCAAAAGGTGCGGTTTCTTTGGAGAACTCACGAGCCCACTGGATGGTTTTTTTATCATCGGCGGCATCGTCCCAGCGACCATGCACATTAAGAACAAAGTTGACATTGCGATGAGCATAAGCGGTGGCGTCGGCAGCGATTCTATTTATCGCTCCTCCGAGTTGCGCAAAAAAGATCTCACTTTGCGGTGATTTACTATCGGCGGCATAGCTGACTGCAATATCGATTGTTTCATCATTTAGTTCTGTAAAATTGTGTGATTTCCAGTAGTTTCTTGCACCGGGAGTCAACAGCGGATCAAAAGCTGCTTGCCAGGCAGTAAATGGAGTTGGACCAACAAACTCGCCAAGCAAAGTTCCAAAACTGCGTAACGGACCAAGAATCTTTTCGCCTTCGGAGGGATCTCCGGCATGAAACATGGCTAATACGATGACTTTAGTTCCATGAACCTCTTTCGGCAAAAATGGTAATGGCGGCGCCTCACGAAGGACCACCCAAACGCTGGTATCATCGCCGAGTTCAGCGACAAACTCACGGTATTTTCTCATGATTGAAGATGCTTCGGAAAGCGAGAAAACCATCAGTCCGCAAAACCGTTCATTCTCCATAGTATGAAGTTCAAATTCAAAACGAGTCACAACGCCAAAATTGCCTCCGCCGCCACGAATCGCCCAAAACAGATCGGGGTTCTCGTATTCGGAGGCGCGTAGGAATTTTCCATCGGCGGTGACAACATCGGCAGCGATTAGATTATCGACGGTCATGCCATACTTACGGGAGAGCCATCCAAACCCGCCGCCAAGCGTCAGACCGGCAACACCGGTGGTTGAATTGATTCCGAGCGGGGTAACAAATCCAAAAGCCTGCGCCTCATGGTCAAAATCTCCAAGAGTAACACCCGGTTCGACATGAGCCCGCATTGTAACAGGGTCAATTCTCATTGATTTCATCTGCGATAAATCGATCACCAAGCCATCGTTGCAGATAGCATTTCCGGCAATATTATGTCCGATACTGCGGATTGCCGTTAAAAGTTCATGTTCACGGGCAAAATTCACCGCCGCAATAACATCGGCGACACCGGCGCATTGTGCTATAATAGCCGGCTTTTTGTCGATCATGGCGTTCCAGATCGTTCGCGCCTCATCATAGCCTTTGCTTTCGGGACGAAGCAGGTTCCCCCTGAATGAAGTTTCAAATTTTTCTATGTCTGCCTTACTTACTTTGGTTGAAACTCCCTTCCCATTGATCATTTGAGTTTCGGTCATCAAATACTCCTTTAAAATTATGACTGCGTTTTTGATTAAATTATTATACGCCCAATATTTATTTACCGAGATAACAGTAATACGGAGGATTTGATTAAATAGTGGACTATTTTAGTCTATTATTCATTATCTGATGACCATATCTGCGCTTTTTTTGTTATTTTATTTCCTTTCAACAAATTCACTACAAAATTTTGTACCAAGAGTATAAAACGACTCCATAAATACCCTATATGTGGTTTCACAACATAGTGTTACAGCAAAATGGGTTTCCTCCTTCGAAGGACAGGCGTTTTTGGTTTTTGAACCCAAAATCTGCACTTCTCAATGAGCGAAATTCCATTTATAACAATTAAAGGTGGATGTTGGGATTAAGAGTGGTTTGGCGTGGAAAATGTGATTGGATCAATATTAATTGGTGAAAACTTTGATGCTGTTCAATAAAAGATCTCTTGATTTTTTTCTGAAT
>DAOUVS010000324.1 GCA_030667525.1 Candidatus Zixiibacteriota bacterium
AGGCTGTTATCGACCGCGACCGAAAACTGTTTTAAATATTTTGGATTTGAAATCCTTTGATTTCTGAACTCTTCCGGAGTAATTTCAAATGGAACAATAACATTTTTCATCCATGACATCTGTCCAGCTAAAACTTCGGTAAAACCAAGTGTGTCCTGCTGTGTATCCTGTTCGAGAATTATGTCAAGGAGAACCGTTTTGGGCGATCCGTTTCCAACCGCAGCCATTAAATCGGCCATTTTATCTCGGTTCCAGGGCCATGGATTATATTGATTAATAGTTGCATCATCAATATTTATCAAAACAATATCAGATGAGAAATTTTTCTCACCCCGAAATGAGTACATGATATCCTGAACCTGCCACTGTAATCTGGTTAGCGGCGAAAAATCATTGACATATAATGCTACCACCAGAATTGAGATCAGGAAACAAAATATATATGATGAGTATTTTGAAAGCATAGTTACCTCATCAGCGGCCAACCGCTAGTCTTTCAACCAAAAAATCCGGAAACATTGCCTTCCGCATTTTGGCCTGGGTTTTGTCAATGTCATATTCTACACGACGATACTCTATTTTTGAATTATCTGTATCTATTTTTAAATAGCAGGCTTTTGGGTTATTGTCACGGGGCTGTCCAACCGAACCGATATTAATAATATATCTTAAATTTTGATCGAGTTCCATGGTGTTACTTAAGCTCGTAGTGACTGTCCCATCGGTTTCCTCAGTATATATTGTCGGAATATGAGAATGTCCGATAAGGCAAATTGATTGGGAAAAACAAGCAAACTGTTCAGTCGCCTGGTCGATGCCCAAAACATAATCCCAGTCTTCAGGATTTTCTGGAGAGGCGTGAACCAACGCATAATCAAGAAAAGTGGAACTCAGCTCAAAATCGGCCAGTTTCTCAATAGAATTCTTTTTTAATTTGGTCTGGGTCCATTCGACCGATGTCTTCGCTACCTTATTAAATCCATCCAAAGATATCAATCCGAGCGCAGCATAGTCATGATTTCCCAAAAGCTTAATATCACAATGTTTGGCTATAAGCTTGATACATTTGTTGGGGTCGGTTCCATATCCAACGGCATCACCAAGAAAATTTATTTTTTCAACACCTTCTTTTTCTATATCTCGGAGAACCTCTTCAAGTGCTTCCAGATTGGAGTGGACATCCGATATCAAGGCAATTTTCATTTAGCGATTACCCTCCAGGAATCTAAATACCGATTTTCCAACTTGAATGATATCGCCATTTTTCAGATTCAAGTTTTCAACGACTTCACCATTGACCTTCGTTTTGCCTTTGCGTCCAAGATTAACAATATGCAGCTGATTCCCTTCCTTAACAATTTTGGCCTGAATGCCTGAAAGGAAAAAGCCGCGAGCATGAATATGTACAAATTTAGCTTTACCGATCGTCGTAACATCACGGTCAAGTTGATATTCTGAAAAATCGCTGTTTTCTTCGCCCAATAATACCGAACCGCCCATCCGCTGGACAATTTCTTTTTCAAGTTTGTCACCGGCAATAAGCTCTTTTTGTTTTTTTGTATTCAGTATCATGGTTCCATCAAGGCCGGCTTGGGATGTATCCCGCTGGCCTTCGGTATTATATTCCAGATTGTATTTTCCAATAGTAATTACGTCACGATCGTTCAGAATCTCTTCGTTTATTTTCCGATTATTGACAAAGGTGCCATTCAGCGATTCATTGTCAATGATAACAGCTGCTTCGCCGTTAAATTCTATTTGGGCATGTTTTCTGGAAACTCCGCGATTATCAAGAATAATATCATTATCGCTGGTACGCCCAATAGACATTCGCTTCTTTTCAGAAACGACTCTTTCTATTATCTTGTCTTCATACTTAACAATAATCTCAGGCATGCGATACTCCTTTCATACCGATCGCCGTATAATGCTCAAATCATAAAATTCAAATTTGGCTGACCTTGGCTTCTGTACAGACCAATGGTCTTGCCTTCTGGTAAAGGCTTAATTATATTGTCGGCATGGTTATAGGAAACTTGACAATTGCCGGCAGGCTGTTTTTGGCGCCGTTGGCTGGGATTTCGAATTATCCGTTTCGATTATTGGCTCGAAAATTCGGGGCGTCATTCTGCTATACTGAGATGATTTCTGCTGATGCAATTGCCAGAAATCAGGAAAAAACAATCCGCATGGTCGATATGGCTCCGGATGAGCATCCGGTTGGAGTGCAGATTTTTGGATCAAAGCCGGAGTATGTTGCTAAAGCGGTTAAAGTAGTGGAGCGGTTCGGCCCCGATTTGATTGATATTAATATTGGCTGCCCTGTCAGAAAAGTAGTGAAAAATAATG
>DAOUVS010000215.1 GCA_030667525.1 Candidatus Zixiibacteriota bacterium
GCAACATTGAATTTTGAATAAATGATTCTGATCTGCTGGTATTTTGCTGCCAGATCATTGTCGCGGGTATCAGTATCGCTTTGCAGTGAGGCGTAGCTCCAGACTTTGTCTAAAATTTTGCCAAGCTCATCACCCAACAGATAGGCATTCAGGAGGCTTTCCGGTCCCTCGCTGAGCGTTCCCTGCAAAGCGGCGTACTCATCCATCATCTTTTCCATCGTGGCCATCTCTGCTGACCATGTTTCCCAGTCGGGATAAATATCGGTGAAATCCCATTTGTATTCGTCCGGAATTTCATCGCGAACCAGCGTATTCGGTTTGGCCGACAGAAATGGAGTAACTGATGTCAGTACAAATAATAGTACAATTGTAATAACGGCGAGTGGTCGATATGCAGGTTTCATCCTACCTTACCTTTCGTAATATTTCAATAATATCATATTTATAGTTTGGCAACTTCATCTTCCAATTGAGTAACCAGTTTGTCGAGCTGATCTATTACGGCCTGGAAGGTTTCGGGTTTGGTCAAATCAACCCCGGCCTTTTTCAACTGCTCCATCGGGTAATCGTTGCCACCTGATTTTAGAAGGGTCAGATACCTGTCGAGAGCCGCTTCCCGGGTCTTTTTGTCTTTTGATTTAATTTCTCCAAAAATTTGTGCCGACGTGGCAAAACAGGTGGCATACTTGTACACATAATATGGCCTCCGCATAAAATGACCGATCCTGGTCCAGGTCGAACGATACAGACTGTCAAAGGTAACAGCATCACCACGATATTCTTTCCAGATACCTTCGTAAAGATCGCTGAGATTTTTGGCCGTGATCGGCTGACCCTGCTCGACCATTTTATGCGCTTCCCATTCGAATTCGGCAAACATCGTTTGGCCATAAAAAGTGCCCATAATATTTTCAATCGCCTGCTGAAGTAAAGCGGCCCGTTCTATCGGCTCTTTGGTTTTTTTCAGCATATAATCTAAAAATAGAGCTTCATTGAGGGTCGAGGCAACCTCGGCGACAAAAATAGTATAACTCGAGGTGGCAAACGGCTGGTTTTCATTCGATAGCATCGAATGCATCGCATGACCAGCTTCGTGGGCCATCGTAAAGACGTTGTCAAGTGTCTCATTAAAGTTCATCAGCATGTATGGATGGACACCATAAACGTTTGCCGAAAAAGCGCCACTCCGTTTTCCTTCGTTTTCATAAACATCGATCCAGCGATTGGCAAAAATGTTTTTCATTTTTTTCTGGTATTCTTTACCGAGAGGTTTGACCGATTCGACAACCCATCCGGTTATTTCGTCATAATCATAAGTTTTACTTATATTAACAATCGGAATACTGACGTCATATCCATGATATTCTTCCAGACCGAGAAGCTTTTTGCGAAGAGTGGAATATCTGATAGCCGGGTCGACTCCCTTTTTAACCATTTTAACCAGATTTTCATACACTTCCAATGGTACATTATCACCTTCCAGAGCCGCTTCCAGAGTTGAACCGTACTTGCGAGCCTGAGCCGATGCCCAATCGCGCTGCAAGACACCATTGTAAATTGCGGCATAGGTGTTGGCATTGGCATGATAGGTCCCATAATATTTTTCAAAGGCAAGTGCTCTGTCTTCCTGGTTACGATTGGTTGAAAGAGTATTATAGTATTGCCCGGAAGTCATCGTCACGGTTTCGCCATCTGAAAGAGTAACTTCCGGAAATTTTATATCGGATGTGGACAACTGTGAATAGATATTGCTCGGCGTTCCGCGAAATTGGCTGAAGTAAGAAAGAAGCTGTTCTTTTTCTGCGTCGAGAACATGCTTCTGCTGGCGATAGGTGTCTTCTATATTATAGCGATAAGGAGTTAATTCTTTGGTTTCTTTCAACCATGATTCCATTGTTTCCCACGGAATTGACAACAGTTCCGGAGTGAACCATGAGGTAGCGACGCCAAATTTTGAAAATAGAATAGAAACCTGTTGAACTTTTGCTGACATCTCGTTATCCCGGGTATCGGTAACACTCGAAAGAGCCGGATAACGATATACTTTATATGACAAAATATTTAATGAATCGCTTAGTATGAATGAATGTAAAAGTTGTTGCGGGCCTTGGGATATGGTTCCCTTCAAAGCGGCGTATTCATCCATAAGTGTTTCAAGCTCGGCAAGTCCTGCTTCCCATGTCTCCCAATCAGGATAGATATCGTTCAGGTCCCATTTGTATTTGTCCGGGATTGAGTCACGGACAAGGGTGTTTGGTTTTGCTAATACTATCTGGCTGGTCAATATTACCAATCCTAAAATAGCGATAATTAGCGTTGAGTTAAAGCTGTGGGTTTTGGAATACATTTTCTTTTCCTTTTGGGTTATATAAATTGTTCAATTGCCATTGAATAATATAAACGAAAATTACCCAAGATTGTTCAGATTTAATGACAATTTTGGCAGATATTTATTGTTGGTCCAATTGTTGACATAATTCAATATTTTAGATAAACTTACTATTATGAGCGAGATAACTAAATTTTTGGATATTATTCGGAATGAATTTCCTGAGGACAGGCTGACATACCAAAAATCTATCCCGACTTTCCACCCGGAAACAGCTGACGAGGCCGGTTTATTGTTCCAAAGAGCCAATGACTTCGGGCAGAAAATTTATATTACCGGATTTGGAAATATTATTGAGCCGGATGGAAAAGAGTTTGAAGATACCCTGGTAGTCAAATCTGATCGGCTGAACCAGTTGATTGAGACAAAACCGGGTGACTATTATGTTGTTGTTGGGGCCGGATATCCGCTCAACGAGCTTAATTCCGCTCTGGTAAAAGACAGTTTTTTCCTGCCGCATGCCAATCTTCCGTATGTCGGCTCGGTTGGCGGTGCGCTGGCGGTTGGCCTGAGCGCTGATTATTCCGGTGTCAATTTACCGCTAAGCAAATATTTTATTGCTGCCGAAATAGTTGATCCGACTGGAAAAATAATCAATGCCGGTTCGGTCTGTTTTAAATCGGTGTCAGGATTAGATATTGTTAGGATATATTCGCCTTCATGGGGAATCCTTGGAATGATTATCTCCGCCACTTTCAGGGTGATGCCGATCTCGGAACTTCCCGAATATGAAAATATCAAAATGCATTCGATCGAGCATGATAAATTTGTAGCGACCTACAATAATCCGGGTGAAAATAATTCGGCCTTATATTCGATAAAAATCAAAGAAAAATTTGATCCCAACGGTATCCTGCCGATTCGTTAAATACTATTCAACCTTCCAATTACATACACATCTGATATATCTTTAAAATATCCTCTTTATAAAGAACTTTTGGATTGTAAAGACTTTTGCCATCCGCTGAATATATTTTAAGCGTATCATCGGCCATTGCTTCGAAATTGGAATTTTCGGTGATGCCGACATCGGATAGTTTTAGATAACACTTAACCGATTTTAGGAAATCTATCATACCATCGACCGAAAATTTTGCCATTTGGTTTTCATCCATTGAATTTTTATCGGCGTCAAAAAGCTCTCTCGCCATCATCGCATATTTTTCGGGCCGTGATGAATAGCTGTATTCCATCAGGCGGGGGAGAAGAATCGCCAGTCCACGTCCGTGCGAGATATCATAATACCCGGATAAAGCATGTTCCATCGCGTGAAGCGGGTATGAACCGGCGCGACCAAGATTAATAAGTCCCGAAAGTGCCACCGTTGACGCCCATGACAACTGCGAACGGGCATCGATATCCGTTGGATTTTCAATTACTTTCGGCAAATTTTCCATTACCGTGCGGACAATCGACAGCGCAAACCGATCCTGTATCGGCGTGTTTTCAACACCGGTGAAAAATCCCTCGATAACATGGCAGATGATGTCAACGCCGCCATCGATTGTATAATTTTCCGGAACAGTCAAAGTTAATTCCGGGTCGATGATAGAAACTTTGGGATAAAGCATTGGATGAAACAGCACTGCCTTTTCATGTGTCTCCCAGTTGGTGAAAACCCCGCCGCAGTTCGCCTCGGACCCGGTCGCTGCCAGAGTAGGAATTTCAATTATTGGCAATGCTTTGGTCAGCGGTTTCGGTGTCTGTCCATGCGGAATCAGATCCCAGATAGGAACATTTTCGGCGGCACCGGCGGCGATTGCTTTGGCGGCATCCATCGGTGACCCGCCGCCAAGACCGATTATCAGATCGCAATTGTTATCGCGGGCGATTTGGGCTGCTTTATCAACTGTGGTTGTTCTTGGATTCGGTTCGACCTTGTCAAAAACTATCGTTTCGATATTTTCTTTTTTCAAATATTCCAGCGCACGATTTAGAATATTAAATTTCGATGATGAACCTTTTCCGGTCACGATCATGACTTTTTTGCCGTAGGCCTTGGCTTCGATTCCTATTTTATCGAGTTCGCCCGGTCCAAAAATCATCTTGATTGGGTTATTGAATATGAAATTTTGCATTTTATTCCCTCGTATCTTAATTTTTACTATATTTTAATAATATTATTTTTGTTGAAATAATATACTCTATTTTTATAGTATAATTTAATAGAGTTTATAAATAAAGGATATTATGCTAAAACGTCAAATTGCTCTTTTGGGCACGCTGGTATTTTCACAACGAATGCCTTCCCGACTTGAGTTGATGAAGTGGGCATTTCTTATGAGAGAAGAAACGACTTTGAATGAGGATAAAACATTTTATGATTTTATCCCATTTAAGTATGGCCCATTTTCCTTTACCCTTTATAATGATTTAAATTATTTGAGTTCATTCGGATATATTGAAGATGATTCGCTCAAATTATCTTCTGCACTTTATAAAGAATCACAGGCTTTAATAAAAAGATTGTCAAAAAGTTATACTTATTCTATAAAAAGAATACTAGAAAAGTATGGCGGTTATTCAGAAGATGATTTGATTGATTATGTTTATGAGAAATATAAATGGTTTGCATCAAGAAGTGAAATTAGAAGTATAAACTTCCCCTTATCTAACCCGCAAGAAGGAGTTATTTTCACTATTGGATATGAAGGAAAATCCATCGATAAATTTTTCCAAATGTTATTAAAAATAGGCATCAAGAATATTGTTGATGTTCGGAACAATCCAAATTCAAGAAAATATGGATTTTCCCAAAAAAGCCTAAAACGAAATTGTGAAAAAATAGACATTTCCTATTATCACTTTGCTGATTTGGGCGTCCCCTCAAATTTACGAAAACCATTAA
>DAOUVS010000159.1 GCA_030667525.1 Candidatus Zixiibacteriota bacterium
CCCAGATTATGAGTTAATTCATGGGCCGCAGTCGAGATAAAATTAATGGTATCAACACCCGAAAATTCCTGAGGATTGATTGGTCCCCGCAATGGAACTGTTTCAGGGGCAGTACACCATCGTGACACCATAACACCGTCAAATGGCCCCGGACCGTATCCCATCGGATAAGAATAAGCATACGACCAGATATCCATCGGATTACCCGAATCCTCTTCGCCATTTCCGGAGCGAATAAAAATTACTGCGTCAACAACACCATCGCCATTTCCATCATATTGAGAATAATCAATTTCCGAATCTAAATCATATAGCAATGGTTCAAAATAATATGAGGGTGTATAAACCCCACCCGGGGTCCATCCATAAACATCTCCTTCAACGCTGATTTGTCCATATGATACTTCATCAAAATAATCGGCGATCGATCCTCCGGGATAAATACCTCTGGAAAAAAACAGGCTATCAAAGGTTTCGACCGAATAGGTTTCGGGTCTTGCGGCCCAATTAACTAAAATTACCAAAACTTTAAAGGTTTCGCCATCAAAACGATAGTTTCCAATATCAATGCTGTCCTGTCTGCTTAGTTGTGATGGCGGTAAATTTTCAAACTGACGCTCCATAACCTGATCGGGGACATCATGAATAATCACCCGTGATAGATCTGAAGCGCTTGCCTGCAAGACACAAATTAATAATGAAATTAATAGAACCGAATATTTTCCCTTAAACATATATGTTTCCTCCACCGCCTAAGATGCTGAAGTAACTATATTGGACCATTAATTAAAAAGATATCGATTTTTCCAATTATGTCAAGAATCAATTTTATCTCGATTTTATAAAAACAAAAAAGGGCCGCAATTGCGACCCTTTTTAACTGTCCTATTTTTATACACTGTCTAAGGGCAAACCGGAACCGGGCCGCCTTTATATTTAAAATTTATCAAATAAACAATATCGAGAATATTTATGGCCAAATCGTTATTGACGTCCGCCGCATCCAAATACAATGGAGCTGGTCCGCTTTTGTACTTATAGTTAATCAAAAATACAACATCAAGGATATTAACCAATTCATCATAATTGGCATCACCGCAAATAAAAATGCAGGCGTCACCCACACCATCACTGTCGTCATCAGCCTGATCCGGGTTGGACACAAAGGGACAGTTGTCATCACAATCAGTCGTTGCACCTCCGGTGCAGGGATTCGTGCCCTCGGAACCGTCGAAATCACCATCATCCAGAATACCATCATCATCGTCATCAGTATCACAAACATCACCTTCACCATCACCATCATTGTCGGCTTGATTAACATTGCCGTCATTGGGACAATTATCGCAAACATCTCCGATACCATCAAAATCGGCATCTTCCTGAGTAATATTGGCCACACTGGGACAATTGTCATCGGGACAAGTATTACCGAATCCCGGATCACCCTTCCCATCCCCATCGGTATTGGTGCATTCATCACAAACATTTCCGAGACCATCGTTATCGGTATCTTGCTGATCGGGATTGTAAGCAACAGAACAATTATCACAGAGATCACCAATATCATCGCTGTCGCTATCTACCTGGGTTATGTTGGAGACGTCAGGGCAGTTATCGCAGGCATCACCAAGATTATCGCCATCGCTGTCGGTTTGAGAACCATTCGATTCATTGGGACAGTTATCATTAAAGAAATAAACACCGTCACCATCGCTGTCAAGCATATCGAGACGCTGATAATTTATTGTTATCTGATCCCCTTTCGAAATCATCCTTTCATATAACACTTTCTCGCCGCCATCGGCAAGATCGGCAGTACGATACTCCTCGACCACATTTTCACCCGGGACGCTAACCAGTTCCGGAGCCGACCAGATGGCACCACCGTCAGTAGTGCGGCAGGCATACAGCGCATTATTTTTAACATAGACACAAACGAATGTTTCATTTTCGACATGTTCTATATCCGGGAAATTTTCGGCATCGGTCGTTCCGGCTATAATACTTAAATTGGCAAGATTATTGATATCGCCGTCATCGGTGTACCAGCAAACGATATCTTTGTCGTTTGGATCGGAATCATGATATGTCGCCGCAACGACCAGAACATTGTCGTTATAAGCTGATACCGTCGGATAGATTATATGTTGATCGAAATCGACATAATTTTTCTGAAAAATAGCGCTGCCGCCATCCCAGTTATTAAAAATATCCTGCCGAACCAAAAGCTCATTTTGATCATTATCGGAATTGTACCGGTCATACACAGCATACGTTTTATGCGTCACCAGATCAATATCGGCCTTGGTGGTTTGGCAGTTCTGCATCGACGGGTGCCAGCTTATCCAGGTATTGCCCACGTCGTCAACCTGATAAAATATCACCGGTGCATTTGTCATCACTTTTGTCGGGTCGGCGTGGGTGCGGCTCATAATGGTCGACTCAAAACCCCAGTTCCAGGACTGTTGACTATTATCAGTAGCAATATCAGCCATCTCCATACTATGCCAGCCATAGTATGACCAGGGGGCATATCGACCTGACCAGGTAAATTTATCAGTAGGATCGGGAAAATCGAGCAATATCACCGTTCCGCCGCTATAGAAAAATGTTGGCGGCACAAAGGCGGCATAAAAATGTGAGCCTGTTCCCCAATAACTGACCGAAGGGTATGAGGCTCCAAAAATATCCCAACCGCAGGTATCGCCCCAGGTGGCCCCATTGTCGCTTGATCCAAGCCACCAAATAATATTAATTTCCGGGATCCCCTCAATTCGTTCGCCACCATAGATTAAATATCCATTACCGGCATCACCCATCGCCGGATGAAGATAATCGATGCCGCGCATTCCTGGTTCTTTTGTTTTTTCAAGAAGAGCTGCCTGAGTAACTGCCTGACTTAGTTCTTCAAAGGAAACCGTTTCCGACATTATCTGCTGGTTTTCCAGCTTATCTTCCAACAATAAAGATTTTATTGGTTTCTGTACAATTTTTTCCTGGCTGCAGAAACCGGTACTAAATGAGATGGAAAAAACAGCAATAACAGCCAATACGAGTAATTTTTTTCTGGTAATCATACTTGGCGTCTCCCTTTATATATGACGTATTTTTATACTCAAAAATATTCACTAATCTTATTTGTAATCGTTTTTCCCGTTGATGAAACTAATTCCAGTATGTTCGCTTATTGCCGGATTCGCATATCTGGGTACTTATTAAAAATACTGCTTTGTGCAATATTTGTCAATTCAATAATGAATTAGCACAATGATAAGAAAACAGTTGCTAGTAAAATAAATATTAATTAGTTTTATTTGTATATAAGGAATTATCATATTTTAAATATTTACTAATGGGAGAAACTATGAAAATGTTAACCAAATCAATCATTAGTCTGATGATGCTCATCTTTCTGTTTGCTCCGGCGGTACCAGCTTTTGCCGGAGATAAAGATGAAGGTGCCATCGGAGCGAAACTGCGAGTGATCGTTGGGGCCTTCAAGGACAAATCGGCTCATCACTGGTATCACGGGGCCGACCCGGGAACCGGTATGGCTGATATGCTTATATCGGCGCTTGTAAAATCGGGGAAATTCAAGGTATATGCTCGGGTACAGCTAGATGAAATATTGGCTGAAAAAAATCTGAGCGTTTCTGATCTGGCTGACCCGGGTGTTGAGGCGGCAAATAAACTGGACATTGGCGATTATCTGGTTTCGGCATCAATTACCGAATTCGGTTATAAAGAAAAGAAAGTGGGCGGCAGTAAGCTGGGACTTGGCAAACTGGGATTTACGTCATACGTAGGCAGGGTTGCTGTTGACCTGCAGTTGATTTCAATCGGAACCTCGGAAGTGATTGTGGCTGAAGATATTGCCAAAACCGAAACATCTAAATCCCTGGGAATCGGAACCGGTGATTTTTCCTTTGGAAGCGATACCAAATTTGATGATCATGTTGTCGGCAAGGCAACCAGACAAACAATTAATGCTATAGTCAAACTGCTTTCCAAAAACGTTAAACCGAAAGCATGGCAAGGCGGATATTTGATTGTTGCCGATGATCTGTTTTTCTTTGAAGCCGGTTCAGAAATGGGTATCAAACCGGGAATGCAACTTGCTGTAAAGCGGGTCAAAAAGGAAGTGAAAAATCGTGATGGCAAGGTTATTAAAGTTTTGTATCAGGATGTTGGTGTTCTTGAGGTAATCGAAGTTGACGAAGGTCTTTCGACCTGTAAAGCTATTTCAGGTTCCGGATTTCAAAATGACGATCTGGTAAAACCGAAAAAGTAACATATAATTTATTTGAAGCTGTCAGTTCACACTCCAACTTCGTTGAAGCAAGAACTGACAGAACGGATAATATATAAAAAAGCCGCTGATTTTTCAGCGGCTTTTTTATTAATATCCACGAATATTTGTTATTGTAGCGGTCCCCAGAGGCCGGTCCAGGTGGCACAGTCGCATGGCGCCGGACCACTTTTATATTTGTAATTAATCACATAAACAATATCAAGAATATTGACCACACAATTGCAATCGGCATCGCCGTTACATAAGGCATAAGGTGTTGGTGCCGGACCGCTTTTGTACTTATAGTTTATTATATATACGATATCAAGAATATTAATTGGCAATATTCCATCCGCCTCACCCGGTACACAATCGCATGATCCACCTGGTTCGGTAATTGTGATTTTCTGATCAGCACCGTATGTGTACAATGTTTGAGTTGTTCCTGATGGCCAATTAATATCAATTTGATCAACAGTTGTTACTGAACCAAGTCCAAATTCAACGGTTAATGAATTTTGCCCGTACAAACCGGAACCGCCGGAAACTTCCCGAATCTGGGTCCCGGCACTAGTGGTGATTTTAACCCGGGCGCCGATAGCCGATTTATTTGAAATCGTTCCAACCAGATCAATATGAAACCAGTGATTGTTGGTACCAATTAAATTTTTAAATAACTCATTACCGGATCCATTGTTAGACAGATAAAGATCAAGATCGCCATCTCCATCGTAGTCGGCAAATGATGTTCCCATTGTATTTGCAGAACTGCCTATTGGTCCAGATGTGTTATCTACAAAAGTTCCACTTCCATCGTTACGAAGTAATTTATTGCCGCCTCCATAATTGGCCAGATAGATATCGAGATCGCCATCATTATCATAATCACCCCAGGGGCATCCATAGGTAAATGAAGGATCACTAAGAGGTCCGCTGGTAACATCAACAAATGTCCCGCCGCCATCGTTTCTAAACAGCTTATTATTAAAACCGGCCAAATAAATATCTAAGTCTTCATCGTTATCGTAATCACCCCATGCGACACTCATCCCATTGCCGGCATCACCAAGAGGCCCCGAAGTAACATCAGTAAATGTACCATCGCCGTTGTTTCGGATCAGCTTATTTGCCTGAAGATTATAATTACATATATAAATGTCGAGATCACCGTCATCATCGTAATCACCCCAAGCGGCTCCGACACCCATTGAAGCATCACCTTCCGGTCCGGCGGTGACATCGGTAAATGTTCCATCACCATTATTATGGAATAATTTATTACTGGCGGCGTTATCAACCAGATAAATATCTACATAACCATCGTTATCATAATCGCCCCAGGCCATTCCGGCGCCATTTCCGGCATCATCAACAGGCGCGGCGGATGCATCAGTGAATGTACCATCGCCATTACCATTGAAAAGCTGGTTGGCTTCGGTGCTTTTGGCCAGATACAAATCGAGATTGCCATCGTTATCATAATCGGCCCAGGCTGTTCCATTGGCTCGCCCGGAGTTATTGATGGGGCTACTGCTGATATCGGTAAAATTGCCGCTACCATCATTTTGAAACAGCTTATTGCTCATCGAAAATATACCAACAAATAAATCAAGGCTGCCGTTATTGTCAATGTCACCCCACGCATGACCGCCACTGGAGCTGACTATATTAATTGGTGATTTCGAATCATTGGCCCATTCCAATTTCAATTGCGCAAAAGCTGAAAGCAGATTCGGTCTGGGACCGATAACCCCCCAAGGTGGCAAAATCTGTGCGGTTCCACTGTTTTTAAGAATACCTCTTAGTGCTGATGGCGTTAGCGAAGAAGCACTATAACCCTTTCCAACCCAGTGGCCGACACAACAAGCGACCGCTCCGGCAACAATCGGAGAGGCACTTGAGGTTCCGGCAAACTGATTGGTGTACCATAGGTTTTTACCCTCGACACCATATAAATCACTATAACCGGTAGTAACTACATTCTCACCCCAACCCTGCAGGTCAAATCGGGTCCCATAGCTGGAGAAATTCAATTTCTCAAGATCGCCCTCGGGATAGGTTCCACCGGTATAGGCACCGCCAGCACCAACAATAATAGCTCCAGAATTACCATACCAGCCTATCAAGTCGGTATTAATACCAACCATTGTATGCGGGGCGCCGCCGTTACCTCCAGCTTCGACAACATGGATACCATTGGCAATGGCTGTCTGAATTGCCGCATAAACACCATTGTATGATTGTCCGCTTGGCCAGTAATTCAACCACCATTCAATTGGTATAAAATCGGGATGGGCCGTGCCGGAATTATTGTAATCCCACTGATTTTCCAACAGGATCACATCACCGGCCGACAGTGCCGCAATAGCATAAGTCATTGCCGCCGGAACGTTCCAGGTATAGGCGCTATACACGGGATCCCAATAGAATGTACCGCAGGTTTTAATCGAAGCATCATAACTGACACCGGTTGTACCCCATCCATTATTTTCGGATACCATAATTAACGTCACTGCTGTACCATGATCATCGGTTTCACCGGAAGGTAAAGTAATACTATTGGGATTTATCTGCGAACCAACCAGCTTGGTCAAATCCTGATGACTATAGTTCCAGCCATATTCAAGATCGCAAATAGTTACTCCGGTGCCCGCACCGCCGGTTTGGGTCCAGGCATACTCGGCATCTATGCCGGTGGGAGTACTGCTGGCCGGATCCTCATAATTCTGTTGAGGTTGATAATTTATCGGTAACGGTAATGCCATCGGTTTGGGTACCGGACGTGCCAGAATGATACCGGGCAGAGCTTCAAGCTCTGCAGAGACAGCCCAGATATCTTGATCTGGCGAAATTCTGAGCCGATAGATATTATTCAGGTTATACA
>DAOUVS010000258.1 GCA_030667525.1 Candidatus Zixiibacteriota bacterium
ATATAAATCTATATCCCATTCATTTGAGCGGAAATTTAACCTTTTTATAACTATATTACAATCTAATAAAAGATATTTATTCATCCAAATAATAAAATGCCAATCCACCGCACCAAAGATACTCCGAAAAAAAACAGCTTGACTTGGGGTATCTATTTTTGGATTTTCTATATGTGAGAAAATAATTCGGCCCCAATATTTAGACCGGAACTTTGGCTATATATGAAACGTAAATTATTAATACAAAATATCTTGAATAGAAACGGGTGATTTATGAAACTTTCCGATTATGAAAAAGATGGCGTGTTTATTCTGGAGCCAAAAGGAAAAATTATGGGCGGCCCGGATGCCACCCTCCTTCACGAAAAATTGCATGAATGTATCGATCAGGGAAAAAAGAAGGTCATTATTAATCTTTCCGGCGTTGACTGGATGAATTCAACCGGACTCGGTATCCTCATCTCCGGTTTGACCACCCTGAGAAATAACGATGGAGAATTAAAACTGGCGAACGTGACCGATAAAATTCAATCTCTATTAACCATCACAAAATTGGTTACCGTATTTGAAGCTTATGATTCAGTCGAGGAAGCACTTAAATCATTTTAATATATGTAGAACTGCATGCTAATTTTAATGGGGTAGGTTGACTCTTTAGGCCTGCCCTTTTTAATTAAACTGGAGACAGCATGACCGGACCGATTATTAAGAATAATACCATTACCATCCCTTCGCTGGAGGACTATCTGCCCGATGTTGACAACTTCGTGGAAGATATTCTGGAAAAACATGGGCTGAACAAATCGGTAATCGCCGATATTGCGATATCGGTGACTGAAGTGGTGGTCAATGCCATAATTCACGGGAATAAATCAATTCTCGAAAAAATTGTAACAGTGACCGTTGACAAAACAAAAACGGCCATAGAAATTGTTATTGTTGATCAGGGCGAAGGGTTTAATCCGGAAGATGTCGATAATCCGATAGATGACGCCAATCTCCTCAAGGAGGTTGGGCGGGGAATATTTATCGTCAAATCGCTGATGGATGATCTGAAAATTGAACCATCGCCAACCGGAACCAGATTCACCCTGACCAAGAACTTACAATAAATAAAGAAAGCCGATGGAATTTCTTCAACCGATAATTGCGGCCGTCTATTTTATATTTGGCGGAATCATCCTGTTTCTGGCAATTACCGTCATCAGGGATGATTTCTCTCAGCAGTTAAATAAAATAACCGGTTTTATGCTGTTTTTTGCCGGATTGGGACCAATTTTTCTCGCTCTGGGAACAATTGTCAAACCAATTGTCGGTGCCGCTACCCCGTTTGAAGAATCTTTGCTTTACAATCTGTACTATATCTGGGAGATGTTTTTCCCTGCTTTTTTACTGTTTTCATTGGCCTTCCCAATCAACAGACTGATAACCATAAAACGCCCCAAACTAAAATTCCTTATATTTATACCTTACATATTACATATTGTTCTGCTTCTGGTGTTCCATAGTCCGGAAAAAATCTTAAACATTCTCGAGGTTGAATCGGGCGAAGGATTTTCATCATTGGTGCTGGAGCCAATATCATATATCCTAAAATGGCTCGTCTTGGGTTTCAGCCTGCTTTTAAGTTCTGAAAATACATTATTTTCCCTGATAAACCTGATCTATGTCGTTCTGGCAGTATATTTCATAGTTCGTGGTCGTGCCCAAATTGCCAATGCAAAACTGAGAGCACAATCGACAATCATTATTGTTGGAATGTCAACCGCTATAACTCTCTACACTGGAACTTTTATTATCCCAAATCTCTTTTCGATGGAAATTAGTGGGCTTTGGCGAGATGGAATTTTAATTGGTGCCCTGCTAATTGGTGGCGGATCAATAATCTGGTCGATAATCAGCCGTCGCTTTCTTGATGTCAGGGTTATGATCCGACAATCACTAGTTTATACAATCACCTCGGCCATTCTGGTTGGACTATATGTTCTGCTTATCAGTAAGGCCGATACATATATCTCGTCATATTTTGGAGGCGAGACAACAATTATAAATATCGGCTTTATTGTTGTTGCCCTGATTCTGTTTCAGCCGATCAATATCCAGCTCGATAATTTAATTAAGAAACTGTTTATCAGAACAAAAACCGATTATAGAAACGTCATAAATAAACTATCGCGCGGGCTTATCTCTATTTTTGATCCAATTCAACTCAGAAACATTATTGAACAGACCCTAAAATCAACTTTAATGGTTGAAAAAGTTTTTTTCATTCTTTTTGATGACCGCTTAAATGAATACACCGTGATATCATCGGATGATTATCCCAAGCGTTTTATTATTAATCGTGATGATCTGTTTCTTGGCGGCGTCAACCAGTTGGATGCACCAACACTTTTTGACAAGATGAGCCTTTATCGCGACGACAGCAAACTTGCCGCAGAACTGGAAAAAAGACGCACCCAGTTGATCCTGCCTCTCAAAGATGCCGATCATATGCTCGGATTTCTCGCTCTAACGGAAAAAAGCTCAGGTTACAATTATAATGCCGAAGATATTTCAACTCTTGGAATTATTTCCAATCAGCTTATAACTGCCCTGACCAATGCCCGGTTGTACGCCGACTCGCTTGAAAAACAAAGGTTGGCCGAAGAGATGACCATTGCCCGCCAGATCCAGCTAGACCTGCTTCCAGAGTGTCCGCCAATGGGTGATAATTTTAGTATTTGTACCTATTCAGAACCGTCACGAATTATCGGCGGCGATTTTTATGACTTTATTGAAATCGAGCAGAACCGCTTTGGGATGGTTATTGCCGATGTCGCCGGAAAAGGATTGCCAGCGGCACTATTGGTGGCACAGATTCAGGCGACGATTCGCTCTGAGGCGCGCAACTGTCGGGAGATACCAAAAATATTGTTTAATCTCAATAACCATATCGCCCGTTCAACCTCTTCGGAGAAATATGCCACTTTATTCTATAGCGAATTCGACTCCCGTACATGTTCATTCAACTATGCAAATGCCGGTCATAATTATCCGATTGTAGTGCGAGCCGACGGTACCTATGAAGCTTTATCAGAGGGAGGTGCAATCATTGGCGCGTTCGCCGAGATGAAATTCAAATACAATTCGGTCAAACTTGAAAAAGATGACTTAATAATATTTTATACCGATGGTCTTTCAGAAGCGATGGACAAAGATGACAATGAGTATGGCGAACAAAGAATCATAAACCATGCAATCGAGAACCGGAAACTAAGTGCAACCGAAATTTTAAATTCCCTTATTTCCGATATCCAGCTATTCGACAACAGCCGCCCTCCCCGTGATGACACAACCGCCATAGTTCTCAAGGTAACCTGTTAGGAAAAGATGTATGAAAACAGATTTCAGTAACGAAGAATTTTTATTTAAAAGAAAAGATAATTTTTTAGGGTATAATTTTTGTCCGAGATGTGCTCAAAAACTTAGACAAGAAAAGCTTGACGGACGAGCCAGACTTAAATGTATTAATCCCGAATGTGACTTTATTTATTATCATAATCCGATAACGGCGGCCGGGGCGGTAGTTATCAAGGACAATAAGATATTGCTGGTAAAAAGAGCTGTTGCGCCAAAAATCGGATGGTGGTGCATTCCGGGCGGATTTATGGAATGGGATGAACATCCATCGCAAACAGCCGTTAGGGAACTTCGTGAGGAAACCGGGTTGGAGGTAAAGCTCAGTTCATTTTTTGAGGTTTATTCGGGCAACGATGACCCGCGAGTGAATGCCATTTTGATTCTTTATCTCGCCACCGAGATCGGCGGACAACTATCAGCCGATGATGATGCTATGGATGCAAAATATTTCGGGTTTGATAAAATTCCAAAAGAGATTGCTTTCAAATCAAATATCCAGGCCATTGCTGATTATAAAGAAAGATATTTATAAGTTTTTATGCTATTTTTTATAACCTTATTGTATTAATTATAGAATTGACGAACAAAGATTATTTGTTGATATGAGGGAAATAAATATGTTTAGAATAATTTCGACTTTTTGTCTTATATTAATATTGGCCACAACCTTAGCGGCCGGTGCAGATTCATACAAAAAATATGATTTATCATCCAATG
>DAOUVS010000240.1 GCA_030667525.1 Candidatus Zixiibacteriota bacterium
ACAATTGACGAATCATTCGTATCCAAATCATAAAAGATAAGAGCCCCTCTTTTTGCTATTCTCTTTCTAGTACTATCGGGCGACCACAATTCACTAAAATTATATAAGTCAAGTTCATTTGCCTTTCCAGTGGTGCTATTAATCTTGAAAATCTTTTTGGTTCCATCAACTTCGGCGCGAGCTATAACATATTTACTATCTGGAGACCAGCGAAAATAATCAATCCACTTTGCTTCAAATACCTTGCACGATTTAGGATTATCGATTTCGCAAATTAACAATTCCGCATTAAGAAATCGCTGATCATAAAAATCAACACTGTAATTTTCTGGATAAACAATCCTGATGTAGGCAAAAGACTCGCCTGTTGGCGAAATTCTTGCCTTTGTTATCGTTGTATCTGACAGAATTTGAATAATTTCGGGTTCTTTTGCAAAAGTCGTCTGATCTGTGAAGACCAAGATAGATAGAATAATCATCGGAATCATTTTATAAATTGATAAAGATAACATATTCAGTCCTCCCTTCATTCTGACTATGATACTATATAGACGTCTAAAGCCTGCATTTGTCAAGTTTGTTTTCAATTAATCGTAGTCAATATACTAAATTGATAACCGCGCATGAAAAACACAAAATGTGGGATATTGGGAAGTAAATTTATAATCTGTAAATATCCCTTCTGAATTCGAATCCGGGCAGCACCACATATTACAACGCAACTGATTTATCCCCCTGAATTTCAAATTTTTAATCAAATTCTATATTGTAATCGGGTTGATCTTATCAGGATCGATATTCAGATCTTTATGCGCTTTTTTCAGAATATCCGGTTTAATCTTATTGGCACTGACCATATTATATAGTGCCGCCAAAACAATATGTCGAGCATCAACTTCAAAATAATCACGCAACGCCTCACGAGATTCGCTGCGCCCAAAACCATCGGTCCCCAAACTTATCAGTCGACCCGGCAGCCATTGCGAAATTGAACTGGGGAGCGATTTCAAATAATCTGAGGCGGCAACAAAAACACCGCTTTCATTCTCCATTGTTTTTTCAAGATAAGAATTTTTCGGTTTTCCAGAGATACTAAGATAATTTTCGCGCTCAGTATTGATGGCATCATAATACAACTCCTTATAACTGGTCACACTCCAAACATCGGAAGCAACATCATAGTCGTTTTCAAGAATGTCCTGAGCTTTGATAACTTCATTCAAGATCGCTCCACTACCCATAAGATGCACTTTGAAGCCATCAGCCTTTTTGCTCGACTGCCGGAATTTATATATGCCGTTTAGAATTCCCTCTTCAACTCCATCAGGTTGTTTGGGCATTTTATAAAACTCATTGGTGACATTTATATAATACAAAACGTCTTCCTGCTTTTCATACATCCGATACAAACCATCCTTGACAATTATGGCCAGCTCATAAGCAAAAGCCGGATCATAAGCCTTCACGTTGGGAAAAGCATTGGCGATTTGCAGACTATGGCCATCCTGATGCTGCAATCCTTCTCCGGCCAGTGTGGTTCGTCCCGAAGTACATCCAACCAGAAAACCACGGGCCTTGGAATCACCCGCCGCCCAGATAAGGTCGCCCACTCGCTGAAAACCGAACATCGAGTAAAACAGAAACATCGGGATCATATTTAAGCTATGCGCGGTATGCGATGTTCCGGCGGCAATAAAAGAAGACATTGCTCCCGCTTCGGTGATACCTTCTTCGAGGATTTGGCCGTTTTTCGCTTCCTTATAGTACATAAGATTTTCGATATCGACCGGTTCATACAATTGGCCGACATGGGAATATATTCCGGCCTTGCGGAAGAGAGATTCCATTCCAAAAGTTCTCGCTTCATCAGGAATGATCGGAACAATGTACTTACCTATTTTTTTATCGTCAAGTAGTTTTGACATAAGATGCACCATTACCATTGTGGTCGCAACTTCACGATTTTCGGTCCCTTCCGAAAACTCGGCATACATATCATTTCCCGGCATTTTCATCGGCCCGGCGCCGACCCTGCGGCTGGGAACATATCCTCCCAGTGCCTGGCGATGTTCATGAAGATATTTCATTTCCGGGCTATTTTCATCCGGACGATAAAATGGTGCGTCGGTTATATCATCGTCAGAAATTGGAATATCGAAACGGGTTCGAAATGATTTAAGTTCGTCCTCATTTAATTTTTTCTGCTGATGAGTAATATTGCGGCCTTCACCCGCTTCACCAAGCCCATATCCCTTAACGGTCATGGCCAAAATTATGGTTGGCGAACCGGTATGATTAACCGCGGCATGGTACGCTGCATAAACTTTTTCGGGATCATGTCCACCGCGACGAAGAGTCCGTAATTGTTCGTCAGAATAATCGGCCACCATCTTTTCAAGTTCCGGATATTTGCCAAAAAAGTGTTTGCGAATATATGCACCATCGGAAACAATATACTTTTGAAGTTCACCATCGAGAACATTATCCATCCGTTTGGCCAAAAATCCGTCTTTATCTCGAGTAATGAGTGGATCCCAATCATCTCCCCAAATAACTTTAATGACATTCCAACCGGCGCCCTTAAAAGCAGCCTCAAGTTCCTGAATAATCTTTCCGTTGCCACGAACCGGGCCGTCAAGTCGCTGCAAATTACAATTAACGACAAAAATGAGGTTGTCCAGTTTTTCACGAGGCGGCAAAGTGATCGCGCCAAGAGATTCAGGCTCATCAAGTTCACCATCTCCCAAAAAAGCCCATATCTTCTGATTATTTTTTTCTTTTAAGCCGCGGTCGGTAAGATACTGATTAAACCGAGCCTGATAGATCGCCATGATCGATGACAACCCCATAGAAACAGTGGGATACTCCCAAAAATCGGGCATCAGTCTTGGATGCGGATATGATGACAACCCACCCTGCGGTTTCAATTCACGTCTAAAATTTTCCAAATCGGTTTCTGTTAAGCGACCCTCCAAATATGCACGAGCATAAATGCCGGGTGAAGCATGCCCCTGGAAAAATATTTGGTCTCCCGCCTGTTGATCATTGTGCGCGCGCAAAAAATGATTAAAAGCAACTTCAAAAAGAGTTGCCGATGAAGCATAAGTTGAAATATGACCGCCGATGCCGGGTGATTTCCGATTAGCGCGAACAACCATCGCCATAGCGTTCCATCGATTGATACTTTTGATCCGTCGCTCTATATCCCGATCACCGGGAAATGAAGGCTGCTCTTTACGCGAAATTGTATTTTGGAATGGCGTATTTGAGGCAATCGGTAAATGGATGCCTAAACTTTTTGCTCTGACTTGTAACCGGTCAATTAGCTGGATTACCCGCTCTGATCCTTGATCATTGTAAACATCGTCAATCGATTCAATCCAATCCCGATCTTCAAGCTCTATTTCTTTTTTTATATTATCATTTTCAGGGTTATTCATCCCATCTCCCTCTTGTTTATTTACATCAATAACACCGAATAAGTGAAAAAGTTAATTATTATTTAAAATAACTTTAATAATCTTCCCCATTAAAACCGTTGATTATGTCGGAAGAGATCAAATTGACTTACCAAAAAACATCATAATCTATTGTATTCTATAGTGATAAGATATAAATGGAGGTGGGGAGTATCGAACAGGTGTCTTCTGGTTCACTCGATTTGCACGGTAAAACAAGGAATTGCGACGCAATCACTTGATTCCCAAGAATTTCCAGTTTTTATTTGGTTTTGTTTATTTGTGTCTGTTTCAGGTTGTTTTTCACCCAATGTGGCACAAATATGGCACAAAATCATTAATGTTTAGTTACATATTTGCCGGGCAATCCGGTTTCCGGTGTAATATCATCGTCATGGCAACCAGAACAATCAGGCTTATTGTACTTGCTATCCGGATGACAATCGGTACAATCCCATTCGCTATGATTTTCATCCAGCATCAAACCGGTAATAGAGTGCCGGAAGTTTTGTTGGTTCCATCCTCCATGACAGGAGTTACAGTGATTATCAAGTTTGCCAATCTTTTTTCTGGTAGGATGACAGGCTCTGCATTCCAGTTTATTGTGATATTGATTAAGAAGCCAACCTGTAGAAGCATGATCAAAGGCCGGTTTTCGCTTGGTGTCATGGCAATGTCCGCAATTTTTCTTAAGATGACAATCGGTACAAATCTCATGCTTTTCTTCTTCAGTTTTAATCAGTTCATCCGGGTGAGTCAGATCATGACAATAACCGCAATTCTCCTCCTTATGACAATCAACGCATTGAAATCCAAAAAGATCGACATGTTCGTCATGATAAAAAGTCACAACCGGCCCCGGTTCATATGGAGTATGGTATATTTTTGTTGTCGGTACTGTGATAACCGGGTGTGAAACTCCAATGATATCACTTGAGTCAGTTTCATCCAATAATATATCATCATCTTTGCAGGGGATATGGCAAACAGCACATTTTGTATCGTGGC
>DAOUVS010000025.1 GCA_030667525.1 Candidatus Zixiibacteriota bacterium
AAGCCTGGCAGTATGAGATGCAGTTCCCTGGTTGAGCCAGGGGATTTCACATTTCACTGACCAGGCCGCCTGCGCGCCCTTTACGCCCCGTACTTCCGAACAACGGGTGCTCCCCCCGTATTACCGCGGCTGCTGGCACGGAGTTAGCCGGAGCTTCCTCTGGTGGTACCGTCAAGCCACTCGGGTATTGGCCGAATGGTGTTTCTTCCCACCTGACAGGGTTTTACACACCAAGATGCTTCATCACCCACGCGGCGTTGCTGCGTCAGACTTTCGTCCATTGCGCAATATTCCCTACTGCTGCCTCCCGTAGGAGTCTGGGCCGTATCTCAGTCCCAGTGTGGCCGTTCACCCTCTCAGGCCGGCTATCCATCATAGCCTTGGTAGGCCGTTACCCTACCAACAAGCTAATGGAGCGCGGGCTCATCCTCAAGCGACAGGTTACCCCGCCTTTGATCTAAAAATGATGCCATTTAAAGATATTATTCGGTATTAGACCTCCTTTCGAAGGCTTATCCCAAACTCAAGGGCAAATTGCCCACGTGTTACTCACCCGTTCGCCACTTTACTCGCCCGGCCGAAGCCAGACTTTCTCGTTCGACTTGCATGTATTAAGCACGCCGCCAGCGTTCGTTCTGAGCCAAGATCAAACTCTCCGTAGTATTTTAAGTTATAATAAACTTAATAAAACAGAGAATCGATATTTCTCATATCGGAACGTCTGTCGTTCAAATTAAATTCAAAAAGATCTAAAAATTGTGCGAGCACAATTTAAAGACCCCACACTATCCGCAGAATAGTCAATCCTGCGGCACTTACTATTCAGTTTTCAAAGAACAAGAGCTAAAAAAATGCTCACCTGCGATAACATAATATCACAAGCAGCTATCGAGTATACATCACAAATAAAACCTTGTCAAGCGATTATTTCAATTATTTTCGCTTTTTGTATATTATTTTCTATACCCTTTTTCGGCCATCGGCCAATTTGCCGTAAGTCACTACATTGTAATACGATAAACCGGCCCTTTCTGTTTGTCGTCATTTGGAAATAATACTTTAATTGATTAATTACCGGCGATTTTTCTACCAGAACCGGATTCTGTTCAGATTATGTTTCATTTATCGGTCTCAGGCAACTGATAGGACAGCTGGGATGCAAACGAATATAGTCCAAATTTGAATATATAGGGCAATTATCGGCTTCATTGATTGATTCTGGCCTGAATATTTTCGACATAATTTTCTACACCTTTCCTTTTTATTGACAATGAATATCATTTTGCATAAAATTAGATCACAATTTAAATAACTTAATGAACGGTCGCATGGTAACAGAACCACTCAGTCTTATATTGGATTACAATCATTATGATATGGAATTATTTAAAATTTCTTAATGACGACATCAAGGCTTCGCCAAAAACAACTGATAAAATTATCGGCGGGTTATTTGTAATTTTGGCAACCTATTTCCTGACCATGATACTTTATTCTTTTCGCTGGGGGATGATACTTGATGCACCTATAATGTTATATATTTCGTATGCCATAAATAGTTTTAACATGGCTCCATATTCTGAAATATTTGATTTCAATATGCCTGGGGTGCATTTCTTCTATTCAATTTTTATTTATATTTTCGGGACCGGAGATATTGGATTTCGAGTTGGTGATATATTGTACTTAATGGCTATTATGATAACAAGCTGGTTTTGGATGAGAAATTTCAGCAAAAGGATTGCCTGGTTTAGTTCAATTTTATTCGGGATTGTTTATCTTGCTTTTGGTCCAACGGTCAGTTTACAGAGGGAATTCATTTTAATCCTTCCTATAGCTGTTGCCTTACTGGTCGGCTCTTCAAATAAATTTGGTTATATCCTGAAATATTTTATAATAGGTTTGATGTTTGGTTTGGCCGCAATTATAAAGCCGCATGCGATTCTTGGCTTTCCATTAATGATTATATATTTGCTATATGACAATGAAATTAACGATTCAACCAGTCTGCCAATATTATCAACAACAATCAGAAGGATATTATATGCCTTGACCGGCTTGCTCTTGCCACTTTTATGCAGTCTTATATATTTATTGAGTATCAATGCCTTGCCTAACCTTATTGATATAATAGTCAATTACTGGCCACTTTATGGTGACTTAACCGGAGCCCATAAGACTATTTGGGGAACCGATAAAATATTGTACCTTATCAGAGGCTTCCTTAATTTTGGCGACAACACTCTCTGGATGATACCTTCGGCGGTAGGAGTTTATATCGCCCTACGTTCGACCCGGCTAACCAGAAATCAAAAGCGAAAGGTTTTCTTAATGGTCGGAATGGCAATTGTTTATGGCATCTTTCCGGTATTTGCGGGGAAATTCTGGCCGTACCATTGGCTGCTCATGCTGTACTTTTTGGTTTTGTTAAGTACATTATGTTTAATCAAGATTGATATTAAGCAACGATTTGAAAGATTATATCCGCTTATTATATTTGTGATTATATTGATCCCCGGAATTCGCCCATCAGATAACTTATTATATGACCTGGTAATGCCTGATATTGTAAGCAGCCAAACCGCAATCACTGAAAATAAACGAGCCGTCGAAATTGCGGAATATCTTGAAAAGAACATTCGCCCCAATGATTTGGTTCAGCCTCTTGACTGGACTGGCGGAGCTGTTCATGCCATGCTGATCTCAAAAGCCAAAATTGCAACTCCCTTTATATATGATTTCCATTTTTATCACCATGTTTCAAGACCTTACACGCAGTATCTTCGGAAAATATTTATGGAGAGTTTAGCGGCATCGAAACCACGTTTTATAATTCAAATCCTCGATAATAAACCATGGCCGAATGGGTATGACACAAGTAGAGAATTTCGAGAATTGTCGCAATTTTTACAAACATTTTATATTCCTTCTGTCAATGGAAGAGGGTATAATATCTTCACCCGAATTTAATTACCCAATTCAGCATTGTCGGCAAAGTTAGATCGGATAATTACTAAAATATTGCTTGACATTATGCTTCAACATAGTTATACTATAGTCTAATAGGGTTACTGCAAAGGGACTTATCTATCGATCCAATAGCGAACGCTAATTATTTGATACTGAATATTAATCAGGAAGATTGATTTGTAAAATATAGCTAACGGATTTGTACTTGACATTAACCTTAACCCTGGAGGTCAGAATGTGTGACGCCTTTATGTCCGTTAGGCACTCTCTTTTCAAAACCTGTATTGCCATAATTCTGGGAGCAATGCTGTTTCCGATATCTGCTTTTACACAGGCAGATCTCCCTGAGTCGTTCAAATTTGAAATCTCTTGTTTCGCTCCGGTCGATCTGGGACAAACCGCAACCGCTACCGTTTCAAAAACAGCCGGGTCGCTTGAGTTGCTGGGATTTACTTGTCTTATTAGTTACAATGAAAACATCCTGACATTCCTGAGCGCTGAACCAGGGGAATTATTAGCGGATGGAAAGTTTGACCAATTCGCTTATTATTTGGCCGATAGTGGGCATATTAGCACTGAGGAACAAACCGGTTTAATTCGAATCACTGGATTTAGAGAAATCTATCCGGGAAGTAACACCAATCCTCCGGTAACCGGAATCGGCGAATTTATTAAACTCAATTTTGCTGTCATGGATTATCCTGAATTTCAATGTACGATTCAGCCTCTCCGCTTTATCTGGTTTGACTGTGGAGATAACTCGCTTGTTGTAAAGGCTGAAAACCCTGTTACGACATTAATTTCAGATCAAGTAATCGATTGGAATTCTAGTATAGATATATCCGATCCGTTAGCGGAGGTCCCGACAATTTATGGAGCACCTGATGGTTGCGAGTTCCTATCTTCGCCAAACCCGTGGTTAAGAATGGTAGATTTCCAAAATGGCGGCATACCTATAAATTGTCTCGATGATATTGATGATAGAGGGGATGTAAATCTCAATGGTATTGCTTATGAGGTTGCCGACTATGTTGTTTATGTCAATTATTTCATCCATGGTTTTTTAGCTTTTACAATAAATGTCACTGCCCAAACAGCTGCCACAGATATTAATGCTGACGGGATACCTTTGACTCTTAATGATCTAATTTATTTGATACGAATTATTGAAGGCGATGTATTGCCATACCCTGGTGCTGTTTTGCGAAATTTTGATTTTTCCGGGGCGGTGGCACTGATAGAAACTGACACGTCTGTTATTATCAGAACCCAGTTTGAACAGCCTGTTGGTGGTCTGTATCTCACATTCTATTCACCATCTATTCAAACAGTGGATGACTACTCAATCCGAGAATTCTTACCGGTCGAGCAAATTAATTTTTATCATTATATGAGAGACAGCACCCTGAATATTCTTATATTTGAAGGACCGCAGACATATGGCGAACCGGTCACTATTGAAATTGAAGGTGATCTTGCTGATATTTTTGAGATTGTCTATACCGGAAGCAAACCTGAACTGATTCATTATGAGGCCAGCGGTTATCTTGGTGAACTGGTCGATTTTCGATTCACACAACTTCCAAATTCGCCTCCGGTCTTTGAAACATATCCATCAAGTATGATCAATAATGCCGAAGGTACATTCCGGTACGATTTTAATGCCTTTGATTCTGATAATCCATCAGATTGGATCAGATTTGAAGTGGCGGAAGGCCCGGGAATTATAAATGAAATTACCGGTGAATATTTTTATGCAAATCTATGTGATGGTGATGATCCAACTGTCCAGGTTCGGATTTGCGCGAGTGATGGAGTAAACAGATGTTCAATGATTGATCCATCAAAACATGCTATTATGTCAATCGATCTGGCAAATCCTCCTCCTGACAAAGGAGATATTAATTTCGACGGCAGTATTGATTTACTGGATATTCAATTTATGATAAATTATCTCTATAAAGGCGGTGCGGAGCCTTTGCTTCTTGATGCAGTAGATACCAACAACGATAATATCATTAATATTTTAGACATAATATTCATCATAAATTATAAATTCAAAGATGGCCCGCCGCCGATTTGCGACTAATTATTGCAGATTCAATAAATTTAAGGGGTAGACAATTAGTCTGCCCCTTTTTTATTTATTTAATTGATATTAATCAAACATCATCGGCAAATGGCCAAGGAGGCAGATTGTATATGCGGGGTTTGTCGTCGCGTAATCCCAGCGCATAATCGGCCTGCATTAATGTATGCACCTCGCGAGTACCTTCATATATAGAAGCACCTTTACTATTGCGGTAAAACCGTTCGACCGGGTATTCATCGGAGAAACCATAGGCACCATGTACCTGCACCGCATCGGCACCGGCTTTTTCCGCCTCGCGGCAGGCGATCCATTTGGCCAATGAAGTTGAACGGGTGGCACGAATCCCTTGATTACGTTCCCATCCTGATTCGAGCCATAACAGACGGGAATATTGATAACCGGCTGACATATTAGCTAACATCTGTTTGACTAGTTGGTGTGCCCCAATCGGTTTTTCAAAAGTCTTGCGGGTTTTCGAATAATCTAGGCAGGAATCAAGGCAGGCCTTGATAAGTCCGGTCGATCCTGCGGCGACGGTGTATCGTCCTTGCTCGAGACAGAACATCGCAATTCCAAATCCCCAGCCCTCCTGACCAAGCAGGTTTTCAGCCGGGACTTCGACATCCTGCATTGATATCCAGCCGGTATTACCGGCGCGGACACCGAGTTTGCCATGAATCGAACCGGTGGTGATACCGTCGAATTCGCGCTCAACAATGAAGCAGGACAATCCGGTATGATCGCGCTTTTTCTTTTTGTTTAGATCGGTCCAGGCAAAAATCAAAAAGTTATCGGCGACATCGGCCAGCGAGATCCACATCTTTTCGCCGTTTAATATATACTTATCACCTTTTTTGACGGCAGTGGTCTGCAATCCGACCACATCGGAACCGGCGTTTGGTTCGGTCAAACCAAATGTCGCAACCTTCTCCCCTTTTGCCTGAGGAGTCAGATATTTTTCTTTTTGGAAATCGTTTCCGCAGGAAAGAAGCGTTAATGAATTCAATCCCAGATGAACCGAAAGAATCACCCGTACAGAAGCATCGCCATACTCCAATTCCTCGCAGGCGAGGCCAAGTGAGATATAATCCATCCCGGCGCCGCCATATTTTTCAGGAATGCAGAGACCAAGAATATCTGCTGTGGCCATTTTCTTAAAAATAGTCGGGTCAAATTTCTGTGCTCTATCGTTTTCGGCGATTGTTGGCAAGATATATTTTTTGGCAAAATCGCGGCTAAGTTCCTGCACTGATTTGTGGTCATCATTAATTTCAAAATTCATTTTATCTCCTAAATGTTATTATCTAATCTTAAACGAAATAAAATATAATAATTTGGGATTTAATATGGTGATAAAATTATCACTGTGGGCATCAGACGCCTCGTTTACTCCAGCGTAAATCAAAATAAAAATTACTTGTGACTTAATCACTTTCAATAGATTACAGCAAAATGGGTTTCCTCCCTCGAAGGATAGGTGTACCGTCTTATTTTTATTTTTTCTCGTGGGTCGAAATCCCGATCGGTTTCGACAAATAAATTGCTAACGTCATAACGAGTAAAGCGCAGCAATCTTAATGCATGTTTTTATGCTCCAATCATTTATCCCACAGCAAGCTGTGGGGCACCCAAGATTTATCTGTGCCGCCTGAGAACCGATTCCTGACGGAATCTTTTTACAATTTTACTACCAAATTTTGTACCGGGAGCCCTTTATGGGGACAAAAATCCGATATAAGTGGTTTCACCACCTTTCGTTACAGCAAAATGGGTTCGCTTTCCCGTTTTTAGTTTTTTCGCTCCGACGTCATTCTCGTGAAGACGGGAATCCATCCCCAATTCGTCATAACGAGCAAAGGGCGGTAATCTCCATCCCGCCCGAATATATTTATAGACATTCTCATACATATAATTTATGGGGAGAAAACGGAATTAACGGTGGTTTAGTGGTGAATTTGTTTGGAGTAATCATGTAAAAAAGGCTTGTTTTATAAGGGTTTTTGCCTATATTCGCTTTAGTGATTTTCTTTCTATGAGATTATTAGAGCACAAAGATATAAATAGATTTAATTTTGGCGGGATCGCAGGGATCCAACCCTACCACTATAGGAGAAGCGTTATGAGACAAATGTTAGTGTTACTATTGGGCATTATCATTTTTGCTGGTGCGACAACTTCATTTGCAGGTGAATGCGGGGATGTTAACAGCGACGAGCTGGTCAACATTCTTGATATTGTCTATCTGATTAATTACAAATATAAAGCTGGCCCTGCTCCAGACTGCGGTATAGTAACCGATATTGACGGAAATGTTTACGAAACCATAACAATCGGCACACAGGTTTGGATGATGGAGAATCTTAAAGTAACTCACTACCGAAATGGCGACCCGATGCCCAATGTGACTGATAATACTGCATGGCAAGGCCTTTCTACCGGAGCCTATTGCGAATATGATAATAATATTGGCAATGTTGCTACTTATGGCCGACTTTATAACTGGTATGCTGTAGATGATAGTCGGAGCATTGCTCCCGATGGGTGGCATGTGCCGACTGATGCCGAGTGGCAAACGTTAGTTGATTACCTTGGTGGTGGTACAGTTGCAGGTGGGAAGATGAAAGAAACCGGCACAACTCATTGGATTAGTCCCAATACAGGTGCAACTAATGAAAGTGGTTTTTCCGCGTTGCCCGGCGGGAGCCGTAACTTAGATGGGGTTTACAACAGTAGAGGTTACTACGCCGGCTTTTGGTCTTCGACGGAGAACGGTAGTAGCAGCGCATGGAGCCGAGCCCTGGGTTGCAGTCATTCAGAAGTCATGCGCGCCGGCTACTTTATCCGGAGCACCGGCTTTTCGGTTCGTTGTGTCCGGGATTAGTAAAAAAAAGGCGGAACCGATTATTGATCCCGCCTTATAATTTATATTTTTGAAATTCGCCCTCAGGCAGATGTCGATTCTTTTGGCAATCTGCCGTGCACAAAATTTATAATTGGCAGATAAGACGGTATCTACAAGAAAATTAAAAAATTGTCAGGAGCACTCGGCTCACTGACCTACCCAAAGACTGACGGCACGCTGGGGCAGACGAGGCGTCTATCGCCCACTGAGTTTTGTTAATATTAGAAAAATATTTAACAAGAATGCTCCAGCGCCTAAATTTAGTTATAAAATGGCGAGATTGGCGAAATACCGGTTTATCTATAGTTCGGAAAAAGCAAAGAAAGAGCTTGGATATAGGCCATCGTCAATAGAATCAACAATAGAATCAATATTAATTGATTTAAAGGATCAATTGAAGCCGAATCAATCAGGTCTGCACAAAATTATCTCATAAGTTTGTGAAGAAAATCACATTCTTTCCAAAATCTCTCTTGACAAATATTCAATATATAGTAAATTCCCGAGTTAAATTTAAGTGTATAAGCGTTTGGGAAAAGGTTTGGACATTATTAAATATCTCAAAGATAAATGCGCGATTAATAATTCAATATATATATACTATCAACTTAAGGAGTTGTAGATGAGTCATTGGAGTTATCTCTATTCCGCACAGGTTCTTGGTGTACTGGGCATTTTGTTTGCTCTGGTGCTTTACTTCAACGTCAAGAAAAAGGATGCGGGTAATGATCTTATGAAGGACATCGCCGACCAGATTGCCAAAGGCGCGATGGTCTTTCTAAAACGAGAGTATTCGATACTCTCAATATTTATTATTGTGGTTTTTGGCCTTCTGTTCTGGAAAATATCCTCTGCCACAGCAATCGCATTTATTTGCGGCGCTATTTGTTCGATGCTGGCCGGATATTTCGGTATGCAGGCGGCAACCAAAGCTAATGTCAGAACCGCGGCGGCGGCAAATAATTCCGGGCAGGGCGAAGCGCTTTCGGTCGCTTTTACCGGCGGTGCCGTGATGGGTATGTCGGTAGCATCGCTGGGGCTTCTCGGTGTTGGCATTTTCACTTATCTGGTTTTCAGACTTGATTTCTTTACCTGGGCAGATCTGGCCGGTTACGGTATGGGTGCATCATCAATCGCACTTTTTGCTCGTGTCGGCGGCGGCATTTACACCAAATCAGCCGATGTTGGCGCTGATCTGGTTGGTAAAGTCGAGGCTGGTATTCCTGAAGATGATCCACGCAACCCGGCCGTCATTGCCGATAACGTTGGCGACAACGTTGGTGACACAGCCGGAATGGGTGCCGATCTGTTTGAATCGTATGTAGGTTCGATTATTGCTACCATCGCAATTGCGGCGGTTTCACTCGGAGCGAGTAATCCGGTTGAAGGCTCAGTGGTTATGGGTAAAGTATTACTGCCGATCGCGATTGCAACGGCAGGTATTATTGCCTCGGTGCTGGGTGTTTTGTCAGTTAAAGCTTTTGTCGGGATGAAAAACCCGGCGGCAGTCTTGCGTATTGTAACTTATGTCGCTTCTATTGTTCTCTTTATCGCCGCCTGGTTTATTATCAGCGGTTTGGGTCTGGATCAGAAACTTTTCTGGGCTATTCTCGGTGGTAACCTGGCTGGTATATTAATCGGACTCTTAACTGAATATTACACAGCCGCTGGTCCGGTTCGCAAAATTGCCGAATCATCAAAAACCGGCGCCGCCACGACAATTATTCAAGGTTTGGCAGTTGGTTTGGAATCGGTGGCAGTTCCTGTATTTATTATTGCCATGACGATTTTGTTCGGCTACAAAATGGGTGGATTATATGGTATCGGCTTGGCTGCGGTTGGTATGCTTTCGACAATCGGCGTGACCATGTCAGTTGATGCTTACGGTCCGATTGCTGACAATGCCGGTGGAATTACTGAAATGGCCGGACTGGGAGAAGATGTTCGCAAAATCACCGACCGTCTCGACTCACTTGGAAATACTACTGCTGCCATTGGTAAAGGTTTTGCCATTGGCTCGGCCGCTTTGACTGCTTTGGCTCTATTCTCAGCATACTCTACAGCCGCTCAGGTCAGCTCCATTGATCTGATGAATCCAATCGTTGTCGTCGGACTACTCATTGGCGGTATTATACCATTCCTGATTGCCGCCTTTACCATGACTGCGGTCGGCAAAGCAGCTTTTGAGATGGTGGAAGAAGTCCGCCGTCAGTTCCGCGAAATTGCCGGATTGATGGAAGGTACTGCCAAACCGGATACGGCCCGTTGCGTTGATATTGCGACTAAGTCTGCTTTGCGCGAAATGGTTTTACCGGGACTTGTTGCTATTGCTGCTCCGATTCTGGTCGGACTGTTTCTTGGTAAAGAGGCTCTCGGCGGATTCCTTGGCGGTGCGACCTTATCTGGTGTCTTGATGGCGCTGATGATGTCAAACGCTGGTGGTGCCTGGGACAATGCCAAGAAATATATTGAGGCTGGAAACCTCGGCGGTAAAGGCTCCGATGCTCATAAAGCTGCCGTTGTCGGAGATACCGTTGGTGATCCGTTTAAGGATACCTCCGGTCCTTCGATGAATATTCTTATTAGGCTTATGGCAATGGTTTCACTTGTTCTGGCTCCGCTGTTCATATAAGAATTATTGATTATAAAATAAAAAGCCCGGCCAAATTGGTCGGGCTTTTTTATTTAACATAAGATAAATCAATCAAGGAATTCCCAGGTAAATCCATAATAGAAAAGCAAATCGCGAATCCCATAATCCTCACGCGGATTGTAGTTGGCGGCAAAAAGATTCTGCCAATAATAATAAAACCGAAATGATTTGATTCTGAAAGATAATTTCATATTGCTGACAAATTTCTCACCCAAATCTGAAGCTGCTTTTCCATAAGCAGGATAGCTTTGATATGGTCCCACATACCCAGCTTCAATATATCCATATAAGTGCAGATCCAAAAACTTAAGGTAATGATTCAATTCCAGTCCGGTGTTAAACTGATAATCAGGGGCGTAGGAGGGACTGTCATTGCCATCGATACTCAAATACCGATAAGAACCGGCACCAGTCCAGAATAGTTTTGTGCCAAGAGATATTCTTTTAGTGATTGATAAATTGGCGTATTCGATATCTTGATTATAAGTTTTAAATGCAGTCAGTGATAAACCGTTTGTATCCAAACTGAATTGTTTCCAATCGATACCATCGAATATCTTTCCACCGGTTATCGAGATCGTCAGATCATTGTTTATTGGTCCAAGAGAGACCGTGAGATTGCCGGATAACTGTTTTTCCGGTTTGAGATATACATTGCCTGATTCATAATAATCATTAACAGTTGCATCTATAAATTTATCTATCTGCGGAGTCAGATCAAGCTCATACTGCCGGGGAAATTTGGTAACATACCCGGATGAAATCGACAGATAGAATGATTCACTCTCCATTTTATACGCGAGGACAGCTGATGGGGCCGGATCATAGCCGCCAACTTTCTCAGCACTAATATTCGCGGCAAATGAAATGGTTGAATCACCCCAAAACATATTTGAGTTGAGCTTGGCGCGATGCCGTGTCATAAAATAATTAAAATTATGATATTCTTCTTCGGTCATGGTTAGCTCATGACTCATATAAGTTTTTCCAAAAATCGACTCATGGGCATAAAAAATTGAATTATCGATAATATCAATATCTCTTTTATAAGGTTGTCGAATGATATCGGTTTCCGTTTCTGACCGCTGATGTCGGATTCCAAGATTGCTCTTATTATGGGCTGAGAAACTATAATCAAACCGGGCAGAAAAATCACGGTCGCGCCGATTACGAGTAAATTTTGGTTTTAGTCTTAATGGGAAGTTCCCGCGATGGCGGTACAATCGCCCATTCAGATTTAGATTCAGTTTGTTATTAATTGGATAAATGATATCGGCCCAATGATGATAGGTGCTATCGCCAAAGCTGTCGTCGAAACCATCACTTCGGCGATACTCAGCAGCCAATTGTATTAGTCTTCCCGATTTTTTCTGTTCGGTAAAAACCGCTTTGGTGTTGGAATAGCCCAGATTGCCAACATCAACCACTAATTCTGATTCTGCCCGCGATGATTTGGCCCGCACCGGAAGCATTATTAGCGATGCGGTAGAATTATCCCCCCCGAATATCTTCCCAAGCGGCCCTTCAACATTGTAGATTTTCTGGACCGGCGCGGTTGGGATATCTTCAAAGCCAATCTGATTATCCGGTTCCGGCAGGTGTTCCACCGGATGCAAAGCATTATCGCCGAGGATAACATCAAGACGGTTGCCGGGCAAACCATACGGCGATACCGTTTTTCTCAACGGAAACGGTTGATAAGTTGTGCTAAAATTTGATGGATTCGAGCTAATATAATCTCCGGCATCATGTCCATAGGAACGAACAAACTGGCTGGTCAGATCAAAACGGTCTGATAGAAATATTTGACATAAAGAATCGCGGAAACTGAGTTGAGGCTCTTTTTTAACGGTATCGACTAAAAGAGTGTCGGCATACACAATTTCCCATGGCTGCAATTCAGTGGTATCTTTCGGAAATAGTGAGGTGTCAACCATCTTAAGAGAATCAGATTCTTGTCCATACGAAATGGAGAAGAATAACAGAAATAAGAAGAAGTATAATAAATTTGTTTTATAGTTAGTTACTTTTTCCATACGGATTATTTTTCTCTTTTTTATACATCAAAGCCAACGCCGGATAAAACAATGGGAAAATTATACAACATGAAACAATGGTAATCAATGAAAAGATTGAACCGCCGATCAAACGCGGCCAGAACGGTTGATACAAAAGTGCATCAACAATATCAACCGGTATATGATAAAACAGACCGGCAAAAAACCCCGATAATATCAATATAAGCAATCCTTTTCTGCTCCATTTATCAGGATCAAACATTTTGGAAGCGATCACGCCGATAAGCGCTATCATAGATACACCAACTAGCTGGGATAAAAGCAATGGAAATGGAACCGGACCAAACGGATTAAAATTTGACCAGAGGAAATAACCTACTAAACCAACCCCAATCCCCGGCCATGTACCCCACAAAAAACCTGAGGCAAAAATCACAAAGAAGCCGAGATTGATATTATATAGAAACAGTGAAAAGTATGAGAATATAAACACCAACGAAGCAAAAACGGCGACTCTGGTAATTATCCTCAGCCTATGGTTCATCTGATAACAGCAAATTTGGACTTAAACGTCATCGGCGCATCCATACTGGACTCTGTAAATTTTAATTGCCAGTAAGCCATATAAACACCTGAGGCGACATCATAGCCACTTTCATTTTTTAAATCCCATCCGGCTGTAAAAATCTTCGTAAAATCATGTGATATACCCGGCTCATCAGAATTCGATGGATTCTCAAAATCATAAAATAGCGTTCGTATTTTTTCACCGGCAGGATTAAGAATTGTTATCGTTAGTGTTGCCGGGTCATTGAAAGTATCAACAAAACTTTTCTCAATTTCAAATTTAATCGTTTCACATAAATGAGCCGGATCGCATGGATTTGGATAGACTTTAGACATATAATTTACAGTTTGATTAATATTATCAACTGAGTCTAATACAAAAAAGGCATAATCGAATCTCTGACTATAACTAATAATTGGATTTATCTCGATAATAACTGGCGTTATAACGACCATAACCTCAAATAATTCGTCAGTATCAGTAACGACATAGGGATCTAATGGATTGCCTTCATATCGATTCATCTGTACTATTGCATCAGCATTATCATCAATTGGTAAACCAATTAGTGATATATTCCAGTCGTCAATCGAATAACTCGCAGTGCTATAAAAATAAAGACCGAGACTATCAGGAATTGAATAAATATTTTCAAGTTTTATAATATTGGAAGCGTAACACTCAGGGAGTTTGGTTCCAAATGAATCGAGAACAGCACTATTTGACATATGCAGCGGATAGTTATCAAAAGCAAACATCGCGTCATCAGGGATAATTGGATAGAACTCCTTCTCTGAATAACCGATCCCTGCCGGCGCCCGATTAGCTCTGGTTCCTGTGAACATATTCCAAACCGAAAATTCGCGCAGGGCACCGGCCAAACCATGCGTTCCGCCGGAAACTTCATTAACAACATTATCGACCGCTTCGCCAAATTGAGGGCCAACCCCGAGATCGCGACACTGCTCCCATATTTTGCGGACAATAGTTGGATCGCCCCAGCGCTCGGTTAGGAATATCGGAAAAACTGCGGCACCATACGGATGTAATGCCAACGGATACGCTGAAGTATTAAAATTTCTCAAACCAACCCAGGGATAGTTAAAGAAAGATGGCAGATAGCCGTAATAATCATTAACGTCATCATACATCATCTCTTCCATCCAAACCGCAGACATCTCCCACCAATAAATCCTTGCCTGCATAGCATCGCTGCCTTCCCATTCGGTCCAATCCATTCCAAAATGTATGGCATGAAAAAATTCGTGCGCCACGGTCACCCTGACCGCATCAAGCCGACGATTAAAATCCCGAGGGTCACCATCATATTCATTATAAGGAGGGAAATTATAATTATTATCAAGAACCATAACCGAAGTTGCCGACTGAGCATCCACAATCATCTCGCTGTAGGTAGCACCATAATAGGCGCTTCCCAAACCCTTAATATAAATGTCATAAGTGGAATCAAGCCCTGAACCATCAGGATAGAAATCATCTCGCGGCGGAGCCGGAAAACCAAGTTCACCAATTTCATAAGCCCAGACCGAATCAGCAATTTCGCCCACCTTATTAACATAATCGGGGACACCATCGCCACCGGCTAAAGTATCAAGAGTCGGCTCATAAACAGCATTGAAACCATCAGTAGCATAATGTATTAGAAAATGTCCAGCGGGAGATTCATACGAAAAATTAAGAGTAGTATCTCTCCCCTGCATCGCTGCCGATGTTTTGTAGGCGCCACTCAGGCGATCCCGGTTTATAAACGCTTCAAAAGCGATCGATGTCCCGCAGATAGGACGTTCCAGATTTTCAAGCGAAACCGGTCGGGGCCCCTGACCACGCAAGTGATTGAGTTTATCAAACAGGTCCTGCTGATATTCTTCGGTTAATTCGGTCTCTGAATAAGTGTTCCCGACAATAAGTAATGTGAACAATAATACGATTGATAAAATCGTCATTTTTTTTACGTTTTTCAAAATTATCCCCTGTCTGATTATTATGATCTCTCTTTCATCAATGTCAGCATATCATCCGGTAGCGACACTGATCCTATTTGACCATGTTTCCCCTGCCGTCCATGAAAATCGGAACCGCCGGTGAAAAGAATACCTTTTTTTACAGCATATTTTTTATAATTATTCTGAAGTCGGCTGTTGTGCATCGGATGATAGGCTTCAATACCATCCAAACCAAAGCCGATAAATTCATCAATATGCTGGCCAGCGCCAGCTATTCCGGGGTGAGCCAGAATGGCCAGCCCTTTTGCTCTGTGTATCAACTCGATAGCTTCCCTCGGAGTAATATTAAATTTGGAAACATACGCCGGACAACCATATCCGATATATCTATCAAAAGCCTCGGAAAAGTTATTTACCGCTCCAGTCTTAACCAGAGCATCGGCGATGTTGGGCCGTCCTATAGCGGAACGTCCGGCAAACTCTATTACAAGTTCCAGCGGTATATTAATTCCCTGTACCTTTAGTTTATTTAACATTTCAGCGCCGCGTTGGTTCCGTTTATCGCGAAATTGTTTCAGGGCCGAGGTCAACTCATCAGAAGCCGGATCAAAGAAATATCCCAGGATATGTATATCTTCGTTCCCCTGCCCCGCCGAAAGTTCAACACCCGGGATAAGTTCAGGATCGTCTTTGCCTATAATATCTTTCAAATGAAGATAGCCGCCGATATTATCATGATCAGTAATTGAAAATGCGTTAAGCTGTTTTTCTTTCACCATTTCTAATATTTCTTCAGGTCTGTTTTTGCCGTCGGAATAATTAGTATGAATATGTAAATCGGCAGTTGTCACTATTTGATTTTGCTTTCAACGATCGCCTTGATCTCATCAGCCAACGTATCACTCTTCGTTATTAATTCTTCGGAAGCTGCATTCATAGTATTGGCAAATTCTTTATCTTCAAAACCGCAGATATTTATTTTTACATTATAAATCGCACCTTCAAGCGCAGCTTTGGCCATAAGAGCGGCCACTCCGGCATCGGTTACCGAATTAACGTTTCCATTTTTAGCGATATCTTTAGCCAACTCAAGAACTTTGAAAGCCATTTTAGCCGTTTCGAGAGGAACCTCGGCGGCATGTTTGGTTGCCTCGACAATCGCAACCTCCCGCTTTTTAATTTCTTCATCGGTATCTTTGGGAAGCTTGCCGGCTGTCATTACCTCATCAAAGGCCTTACCATCGGTGATAACCATCTCCTGCAACTGTTTTCTGACGACTTCCGATTTATCGCGCCACTCTTTCATCTGCTCTTCTACTTTTTTGTATTTCTTCTTGCCGATAGTCAAACGACAGACCATCGCATTTAGAGCGGCACCGAGTGCGCCGGCCGCGGCTGCTACCGATCCGCCGCCTGGCGTTGGTGATTTGGCTGCAACATCTTCAAAGAAATCATAGCTTGATTTGGCTGAGCCGACGCCAGCTCGACGCATTTTTTCTTCGAGTACCTGATTGGCAGAGAAGTTTTCCAGTTGCAGATAATACTCGGCGACATCCAATAGCGCCTGTTGCGGAATCAATCCAACGATCTCAGATGATAGAACATTAACACCGTACCGTGCCGCTTCTGATTTAATGGTTTCAAATACGCGGAAAACCGGCGTTTTCGGGTAACGAACCAGATTCATAGAAACCTGCGTACAATCGCGCTCTTTTATCATAAATCCCATCGCTTTGGCAAAACGATAACCACCCTGAACAAAACGAATAGCATTGGCAATCTTGCGAGCGATAGAGACACGATTGGTATCGAGATAGACATTATAAGCAACAAGTGGAAATCTGACCCCAATAGCAGTAGCACCCGCTTTGAGATTCATTTTGGCCGGACCATAATCCGGTTTCCGATTCGGATCAGTTTCTATCGCTTTTATCATCCCTTCGTACTCGCCCTTCCTGACAACAGACAGATTTTCTCTGTCAGGAGAGGTCGCGGCCGATTCATACAAAAAGATAGGGATGCCCAATTCTTCACCAACTCTTTTACCCAATTGATGAGCCAACTCTTTAGCCTCAGCCAAAGTAAAATCCGATATCGGAATAAAGGGACAAACATCGGTTGCACCCATTCGCGGATGCTCACCCGAATGAGTCTGCATGTCTATCAATTCGGAAGCTTTTTTAATGGCCCGAAAGCATGTTTCAACAGCATCTTCGGGCGGGCAGACAAAAGTAACAACGGCACGATTATGATCGGGATCCATCTCCCAATCTAATAATGTTGCCGCGGGAACCGATCTTATTTCATCCAATATTTTTTCAATAACTTCTTTATTCCTGCCTTCCGAAAAATTCGGCACGCATTCGACTAAACGTATCATTTCAAATCTCCACGTCTTTACTTTATTTTATTTATATATGATTTAAGCCCCCAGGCTAACAGGGGGATCATTATTTCGTGATGTCCGGTAAAATTAAATCCGCGTCCGCCATTTTCGGTCGGACGTTTGACGACATTGGTTAGAGGACGGTAATGGTTTATCATATCAAAATTGGCCGTTGTTATTTTGCATTTGCTTTTCACAAGATTTCGGGCGACGGTTAATGCTTTCAAAAATACCTCTGGTAACATAACGGCCGATCCGATATTGGCAACACAGCCGCCGCGGTCAGCTTCAATCAGAATATTTGAAAGGACCTTAAAATCACGGTAAGAAGCTTCGGCAGTTGGTCCGGGACAATAACTTTTTTGTTGCGCGACAATATCGGTTCCAATAGCTACATGGATGGTTGCCGGCAGGCCAAGTTTATCGGCATTGGCAAATAGAGAATATTTCCCAAATTTTGCCTTACTACTATTTATATATTTCCCAGCCGCTTCGCCGAGACCGATAGAATTATTTTCGGCGAGCTTGACAACTTCTGCAAACATCAATCCAGTCTCTTCAGCCATTCCGAAACTACCATTTTTTAATCCGGCTGAGACATCTTCCGAGGTCTGACCAATAAAGGCCAGTTCCAGATCATGAATCAGTCCTGCTGAATTCAATGAGATGCCGGTTATTATTTTCTCTTTCATCAGATCAATAAAAATTGGAGTCAATCCGACTTTGATCGAATGTGCACCCATCATGACATGAAACGGCAGACCTTTTTTTCTTGAAGTAGAAACTTTGTTTATAAATTCAATCAGATCATTTGCTTTAAGGAATTTCGGCAGGTTCTCGAAAAACGTTTTACCCAGTTTTTTATTTTTAAAATTATAGACCTGTCCAAACGATTTTGTATTGGCTTTACTCTTGCGGCGTTTTAATAACACCGTCTTAACTTTAGTAATATCGATCTGCTTAAAATTGGTCATCGGAACCTATTAAAATTCTATTATCTCACCCAGTTCATAATCGGTCAGCTCCGCCGATATTGAACCTACCAAAACTTTTGATTTCATCAGCACCGGCATTTTGAGTCGGTCATCAGTTAACCAGACGGTCAACTTTCCTTCATGCTTGAATACTCCAGAGGTAAGAAAAAGTGGTTCAACCACAAGACAATCAAACTTTCCTGCTTTGACCTTAATAGTCTCCCGTCGGTGCACCATCACCTCAAGAGGATATTTTTTACCATCGGTAAAATTCTCAATAAAATATGTTTCGCCGATTTTTAGATCCTGAGTGCGGATATAGTACAATACCGAGAGAGCGTCTTGAACGAACGGTGCAACTTCAATCGTATCTTCTCCGTAATAGACAAGATTATTCGGCTGGTCAAATTTATAAAGCCGGTCGGCGCGGTACCCACCTTCCCTGACATGCTTTTCAAAATGCCATGAAAAGATACCAAGGCCATCGACAATTGATTCAACTCTGTCTTCCACCTTAAAAAATGACGAGAAAAATTTATTACTATTAGCAATAGAAACAATATGATAACAGGGGCGTTCCGCATATTCTATCAGATCGGCGACTTCAATAGTAGCCTGACCGGCATTAATAAACCCGTACCCAATATCAAAATAAAATTTTTCACCGGGACCAAATGCAAGATTTTCGACATATCTGTCAAAACTCGAAGAATTTCCTTCAACATTGGAGTCGGCCTGTGCGGCGGCGATACCGAATTGATTATCCAGGAAATAAAAACCGGCCGCAAAAACAAGAATAAATGTAAATATCAATGCTATCTTTTTAGCCATTATTTTCCTGCGAATTTTTCTTCTCATCCACTTTATTTAATATCTCTGGGAGAATCCGACCGATCTCTTCGCCGATTTCAAGAAAGGTCTGGTTATACATATCCAGCGATCCACCGATAGGATCATCGACACCCTCGCCGGAACATCCCGATACTGGAAATTTTTTAAGTAAGAAGACCCTATTCTCGGTATCGGGGCACAATCTGAGTACTTCCTGACAATGTGATCTTTCCATAGCCAAAATCAAATCGGTCCGATCAATTATTTCTGCCGATAATGGTTGGGAACGATGCGATGAAATATCTGCCTCCCATATTTTGGCCGCTTCGACGGCATATGGTGTCGCCTCAAAATCGATTCCACCAGAGGTTCCCGATGAATAAACATCAACTCCTGAAATTTTCCTATTCTCAAGTATTTTGCGCAATGCGCCCTCGGCCATTGGTGACCGGCAGGTATTCCCAAAACAAACAAACATTATTTTAAAACTTCCTGTCATCAATTCATCTCCAGAGATTTTTTAATATCCTCATTTGAAATTGCTCCTTCACGTAATATCTTATAC
>DAOUVS010000299.1 GCA_030667525.1 Candidatus Zixiibacteriota bacterium
CTCGTGACAAACTCGGGATGGCGCTGAACAAATTATCGCTCGAGGATCCTTCGTTTACAGCCAAATTCGATGATGAAACCGAGGAAACAATTATTTCAGGAATGGGTGAGTTGCATCTGGAGATAATTGTCGACCGCTTAAAAACCGAACATGGCATTGAGGTTTTAGTTGGGAAACCGTCGGTTGCTTATCGGGAGACGATAACGACAGAATTCGTTCACAATCATAAGTACAAAAAACAGACCGGCGGCAAGGGCCAGTATGCTCATATCGAATTTAGGATCGAGCCGAACCCGGGTCAGGGTCTTGAATTTGTCAATCGTATTGTTGGTGGCAATATCCCCAAAGAATATATCCCGGGGGTCATGAAAGGTTTCAGGAGCTCAGCCGAAAAAGGTTTATTGGCCGGATTTCCGATGGTTGATATTAAATTTGTACTATTGGATGGCTCATCGCATGACGTTGATTCAAGCGAAATGGCCTTTCGGGCTTGCACGATGCAGGCGCTAAGAGAGATAATTCACCGCACCGGGCCGAAACTTCTCGAACCGGTCATGAAAATAGAGATTAATACTCCCGATGAATATATGGGCGATGTTATTGCCGATATCAACCGCCGTCGTGGTAACATTGAGCGTCTTCGCCGTTTCCGTAAAGGCTCACAGAAATTAAACGGCAAAGTCCCGCTTAAAGAGATGTTTGGTTATGCCTCGACCCTGCGGACTATCTCCAGTGGTCGCGCAAGTTTCTCCATGGAGTTTCTAAATTATCTGCCGCTTCCCCGGGGGCTCCAGGACGATGTTATCGCTGAACAAAAAGAGAAACAGAACGCAAAATAAAAATTACGGGCGGCAGATAGCCAGAAAAACCGACATCTGCCCCAACGAATAATTATAAAAAAAGCCCCCATTGATATGGGGGCTTTTTTATTGCTATAAACTTATTTGGTCATTGCGGCCACTTTTTCCCCGATATGATCATAAACATGCTTTAGTTCCTTCTTTGGGCTAAACTCCACAAAAGAAGTATCTTCTTCCACCCAAACAGTATGCCCCGCTGGCCAATGGAACATCTCGCCAGCTTTGCAGACTTCCTCTGTGCCGTCATTATATTTTACATGAATGGCACCCTCAAGCATATAACCCCAATGCGGACATTGGCACTTATCGTTCTGAAGCCCTTCCAAAAGCGGGGTGGCATCGGCACCGGCCTTAAGCGTCACATATGCGACCGCGGTTTCATCCCATTCGGCAACACGAAAGGTCGCGACAGGAAGTTCCAAAGCAACCGGAATCTCTTCCTTTTTTAACTTCATAATAGTATCCCTTATAAATATAGATGTTATCAAACAGGCACAATCACAGGCGCCTATTCGTATTTTAGATTCACAATGTTGATCTTTCCAGAGAAATAGTAAAAGCAATTCCTTTAACCAGTTTATTTATAATGGAGTTGATACGTCCACGTTATCAATTTATTTGGATTATATTTTATTCTCTTAATAATTGGAATAAACTCCCCCTGTTTTATATCTCTTTGGCTGTCTTTATCAAATATTTTTATATAGAAAAAATAGATATGGCAAATTACATTTTCCCAAATGGCAGACATTTATATAAATCTGCCAAAAACCAAAGAAAGGATTCTGTTATGAAAAAGCTATTTATCACAGTAGTTATTATTTCAGCTTTGTTGTTCTCAATCTCTTTTGCCGGAGACGAAACAGTAAAACCAATCAGACCGGTGAATACTTACTCAATTGTTGCTTATGATTCAACCACCGGGCAGTTCGGTGCAGCGGTGCAATCGCATTGGTTTAAAGTTGCCGATGTTATCTGGCTGGAACCGGGAATTGGCGCGGTGGCAACCCAATCGCTGGTCGATTTCACCTATGGCCCACTCGGTCTGGAGATGATGAAAAACGGAAAATCGGCCAAACAGGCACTTGAAGGACTTCTCGTATCTGATCCTGACAACAATGTCCGTCAGGTCGCGATAATTGACAAAAACGGTCTGATCGCAACGCATACCGGCGACAAATGTATCGCCGAGGCGGGACATCAGATCGGCAAAAACTATTCGGTGCAGGCGAATCTGATGCGCAACAACACCGTTTGGTCGGCTATGGCCGAGGCATTTGAAAATGCCGAAGGTGATCTGGCTGAAAGAATGATGGCGGCACTCGAAGCGGCCGAGGCCGAAGGTGGCGATATTCGTGGCAAACAGTCGGCGGCGATGATGGTGGTCTCCGGTGAACCGACCGGGATGAGTTGGATCGATAATATTGTCGATATCAGAGTCGATGATTCCCCCGCGCCACTCCCTGAACTTCGGCGGCTTCTCAATGTCACCCGCGCTTATAATTATATGAACGAGGGTGATGTTCTCATTGCTGAGAAAAAATTTGATGAAGCCAATAAAGTGTATTCGAAAGCGGCCGAACTCGCTCCCGGAAATATGGAGATTTTATTCTGGCAGGCGGCGACACTCGTTGAGGTCGGCGAATTGGAAAAAGCTCTGCCGATTTTCAAGGTAGTATTTGAAGCCGATGAGTCATGGCGTGAACTTGTCCCTCGTCTGGTCAAAGCCGATTTATTACCGGACGACGATACAATCATAAAACAGATAATGGAACTAAAATAAATTTTGAGTCTGAATATGCATAATAAAAGATATCAAGACCGCAAAAATTTCACTCTGCTTCTATTAATTATTTTATGTATGCTAAATGTTGCATGCGCGTTTTTCCCTCGAAATCAATCAACAGTTAGTGACGTTTTATATGATAA
>DAOUVS010000109.1 GCA_030667525.1 Candidatus Zixiibacteriota bacterium
CCACTTACATTTCATAATTTTACCATCCTATTGTATTTAAAAATTTACGTCTTCAAGTGGTCCGATCCATCAAACCCCTTGAAGATAATTTTGAAAATTATGTTTTCAAAGTCAAATCATTCTTTAATCCTGCGTTCATTAATCTCCGGTATAAGCAGCGGTCAAGATAATATCAGCTGTATATGAACCGGCGCGCTGATCCGGGGCCGGATGAACTGTGCCACCCAGAAAAATCTGGATAATATCATCATCTCCACCTATGCCTGTGTCGGGAAGATTTTGTGGGTCTTCTCCAACTATCGCGCCAAGACCAACTGCAGCAGGTGTTCCAGCCGCTGTTGTATCAATTGAACAATCGGGAGCGCTGAAAGCAACGACCAGTCGATCATGAACACCGGCAGCGGCGTTCCAGAGAAAATCGGGAAGTTGCATATGCATTGAAACTTCCTGATTGACAGTCCCTTCGCCAGAAATCTGGAAAATTCCAGCGTTGGTAGCGTTGGTTCTGGCAATGGTTGTCACCACACCCTGAAGAACGTTACCGAAATCAAGATCCTGCGGCGCCGTTACCGCCAGTATGGCCAAAACGGTGGCTGTGGCCTGCCCGGTACTGACATCCTGCGCGTTGACGGTGGCGCCAAACGTCAGGGTCAGCAGTAGCAATGATACTGCTGAAAACAGTTTTGTTTTATTCCATCTAAACATTTTTTCTCCTATTAACTCCGCTTATCCAATCAGTCGCCTGTGTAGGCTGCGGTTAAAATGATATCAGCTGAGTAAGAACCAGCCCGTTGGTCGGGAGTCGGGCTTACGGTTCCACCAAGATAGATCCGAATAACATTACCGGCGCCGCCCATGCCGACATCAGCCAGATTTTGCGGATCGACACCTACAAATGCACCAGCACCCGGTACATCCGGAGTCCCGGCAGTTGTGTCAACAGTAGCGTCGGTGGCGCTAAAGGCGATTACCAGACGATCCTGGACACCGGCTGCGGCGTTCCAAAGATAATCGGGAAGCTGCATATGCATCGATACTTCCTGGTTTAGAGCACCTTCACCGGCGATCTGAAAGATTCCGGCGCTAGCGGCAACTGTTCTTGCCACTGAGGTGGGAACACCCTGAAGGATGTTACCAAAGGCAAGATCCTGCGGGGCAGTTACGACTAATACCGCCAGCACGGTAGCGGTGGCTTGACCCACAGCAACATCCTGAGCTGAGACGGTGGTTGCTCCTAAGAGCATAGCCAGGACAATCATTGTCGCGGCAACCAGTTTTACTTTTTTCATCCTTGAATAGACCTGCATGCCTATCTCCCTTTTTAATAAAATGTGCAATTAATTTCTTTACTGTTTAACTATTTAACATATCTGATTAATCGACAGCCCAAATGATTACTTAACAGTTTTTTACAAAAATTTTTGCAAAATGCGATATTTTTTCAAAAAAAGTGGGAGGTCTCCCATATAGGATTTTACCCCCACTTTATTTAACGAAACTACAAGGGAAGCAGGATGTTATAAATTATGTACAATTGTTGAATAGGACGATTTTTGGTTTAAAATAATTCCTCTTTGTTTGGCAGGCTTTCTGCAGTAGCTGGAATATTCCGGATTATTTTAATCTGAAAGTATCTTTACCGAGCAATAAACGTCACCGTGATTACCATATCGGCAGTGTAGTCTCCCGAATCCTGAAGCAGCCTGGGAACCACTTTCCCGCCTAACCAGATGGTGATCCCTCCGGAACCGATTGTATAGCTAATAACGTCCCAGGGATCGAGATTATTATAGTCTGGGCTGGTTTGATCAGGACTGGAGCTGGAATCCATAGCACAATCGGTATTGTTAAAAATCATCTGCATATTGTAGGTGCCGTCATTCATGTAGGTCGGGAGTGTAAATTCGATGGTCACATCCGAGCCGGCGATTCCGGTAACAAGAAACTCCGCGGCTGGACCGGGGGTAGCCTTGTCAATTTTTTTGGGAACGCCGCCGAGGACATTTCCAAAAGTCAGATCATTGACAACCGAAACTCCGCTGACCTGGCCCCACGTTATCTTGGCCGAAGATAATAGAATCAATACAATACCAAAAGTAAGCAGCCAGCCTTTTATTTTTCCAAATTGAATCATAACTGAAATTATCGAAATTTATATAACGATGTCAATATCGAAATTATATTTGCAAGCGATTCTAATTCTCAGTATAAATAACTGTGATTTGATTTATTGCCGGAATAAAACCTGATTCATCATTTATAGAGGCGACCGGAAGAAGATCCTCCGACACCGAATAATAGAACTGTTTTCCATCTGCCGTTTCTATGACGCAAATAGCTGATTGATTGTGAGGTATTCTAAGAAGCAATTGGATATCGGAATCATTTTCAACACCTAAGATACTATTTCCAATTTTTTGATTTTCTAAATCTACCAGAGAGAAACTACTAAGACCCAATGGCTGTTCGACGGTAGCCGAAACCCGGATACTGGCCGAAACGACCGAATCTGAATATGAAATGGCAGCGATAAAAAGAAAAAATGCGAATAAATATAAAACAAACTTAAGGACCACTTTTGGTATCCAATCTGATTTGATAAGTACATCAGAAAAATACCCAAAAGGGCTCAAAAGTCAAGCAATAACCGATGTTACGGCCGGTTTAGAGCCGTTTGCGGGTCAAATAGCGCAATAACCGAACAGTTAATTACCGGTATATGTTATCGTTATGGTAACATCTGCCGCATAATCTCCGCCGGTTTGTGTAATCGCCGGCCGCACCGTGCCACCCAGCCAAACATCCATCGCTCCGCTGGCCCCAAGGTTCAAAGTCGTTAATCCGCGCGGATCGATAACACCGGTGGGCGAGGATTGGCCAGCGCCGGTTTCATCATCATAGGATGCGTCGGTGTCGACAAATACAATGGACATCGTTGATGATGAATCGGACGTATATAGATTGGCCGGAAGAACAAAATCGACCGAGATCTCAGAGCCATTACTGCCCTGAACATGAAAGGCACCGGCAAAACCGGAAGTTGCCTTATCGACCGATTTATCAACATCGGGAAGAACCGTGCCAAATATAAGGTTATTGTCACCGGTAACCGACATCGATGGCAGAACAGTCGCGGTGGCCAAAATCGAGGCGCTCTCCTGAGCCAGAACGGCAGGAACTGCCCCCATCAACAGTATTGCCGCATATAAGATAACCTGCAGCAGATTTCCTTTTCTCATCTCACTACTCCTTTAAATAAGACATAGTTGTTTGCGGGAGTACAAGGCAACCGGCTTGCCACGACAAATAATTGTCGCTAACCTAAGGTGCCACAATAATTAAGGCGAAAAAGGTGATGTCGAGATGGAAGCGAATTTGAATCCGAGTATAGGTTCTATACCATATGGAATAAAGTAAAGTATAACTGTTCAATGACTTAAGATGTATTGGGGGAATTTATAAGATTTATTAGTGCGGTCAATAGCTTAACTGAAGATGACAATTTTCCAAGAAATCAATGGAAGTTAAAAGCTTACCGGATTGTTAATCAAAAAAATATCGAAAACAAGACTAAAGTGTTATGGGGATAATCCGATAGTTAAAACAAAGACGGCTGTTCAATATTTATACAGTCGATTGAAAAAAGGAATATAGGATGGTTCAAAAACGAACCAAAAACGGAAATTGGATTCCATATACACTGATCATCTTTGTACTATCTCTTCTAATTATTATTCCATCATACGGTCAGGATCTTATCTGGTCGACCAACTATGGCGGACAGTATAATGAAGAAGGTCATTCAGGTATTTCGACGACCGATAATTGTGTCGCTATAATCGGAAGTACCTTCTCAAAGGGTGCCGGTGAATTTGATTTTTATCTGCTGAAGATAAATATGGCCGGAGATACACTCTGGTGCAAGACCTATGGTGGAGCCGATACCGAATACGGCCGTGATATCAAGCAGACTGATGATGATGGATATATTATAGTCGGCTCGACTCAAAGCTATGGTCTGGGCGGAAGTGATATTTATTTGATCCGAACCGATTCGTACGGCAATAAATTATGGGATAAAACTTATGGCGGTGTTACTAATGATGAGGGCTGGTCGGTTGAGATTACTTCTGATGACGGTTTCATTATCTGCGGCAACACCGATTCTTATGGCGCCGGATACTCCGATTTATATTTGATAAAAACTGATTCGCTCGGTAATACCGTCTGGACCCGTACTTTTGGCGGAAGCGGGGGAGAGTCGGGAGTTGCGGTCAGGCAGTTGGCCGATGATAGCTATATTGCTATCGGTTCGACCGGATCATTCGGAACCGGGTACAGCAGCATCTATACCGTTAAAGCAGATTCAAATGGCGATTCGCTCTGGGCCAAAACTTATGGAGGAATCAAGGCTGATTTTGGAAGCGATGTTGAAATCGCTTTTGATGGCAGCCTGCTTTTATGCGGATGGACCGCTTCGTATGGCGCCGGGTTTTATGATGCCTATCTTGTTAAAATCGATCCCGACGGCAATTTCCTTTGGAGTCAGGCGTATGGTGGAGCCAAAGAAGATCGGGCCTACTCGGTTCAGCAGGCGATGGATTGTGGCTACATTCTCACAGGGATAATGGAAGGTTCTGCAACCAGTCTTCTTGATATATATGTTATCAAAACCGATCCGACCGGAAACCGTATTTGGGAACGGACCTACGGCGGCTCAAAATCTGATGTCGGCCGGGTGATTTTTCAGGAGCCGAATCGCGATTATATGCTGATCGGTCATACCTACTCTTACACATCTGGCGGCTCTGATATCTATATATTAAAAATTTCCGGCGAAGCAACCGATTCCCCTGAAGACCCCTACACAGTTCCATCAGGTTATGAGCTTGCTCAGAATTATCCCAACCCGTTTAATATGTCAACCCGAATAGATTTTGAACTTCCAAGGATTTCATCGGTCAAACTTACTATATGTAATATTCTTGGTCAGACGGTTCGCGACTGGAGCTATGATTTGATATTTCCCGGCAGGAATTCGGTAATGTGGGATGGCCGCGACAATTATGGAATTGAGATTGCTTCCGGTATCTATTTCTACCGTCTCACCGCAGGCGAATTTATTGAAACCAAAAAGATGGTGCTGGTCAAGTAAATATAGCTTAGATTTCTTCCAAACACCGAATTATTCATTACAAAACACTTGACACGGGAATAATTAGTATTATCTTTAATATAAGAAATAGTTATTAAACCTGACGCGGAGGAATACCTCTATCGACTAAATTTCTAACGAAGCTAAGAAACTGAAAGAATAAAACCGGTTTAAGGCTCGAAGAAATTTATGAGGTATTACATGAAGCGTCTATTTTTTTGCTCAGTTCCAATAATTGCCTTTCTTTTTATATTATTAGTTCTTAGTTGCTCCAATTCCAAAGATAGCGTTGGGCCTGCGTCTGTAAATGTTGAATCGATTGATTTACTCAATCCCCCTGATACTATATTTGGCGATCCCGCAGATACTATTGTCTGGGACTCAGTCTATAATGACACAATTGATTGGGATACAATTGGCTGGGATACGTTACCGTGGGATACATCGGATGGCGACACGATTTATTGGGATACTATTGATTGGGACACTATCGGCTGGGACACACTACCCTGGGATACAGTTGGATATGATACCATCATTCAGGATACATAAACAATAATGTAACAAAACTGTGTCTTTGGATAAATGGAACCTGTTTAGTGGTTCTGCCTATTTGAAATTTTCAAAAAAACCCTTTTCTAGCCCAAAAGGAAGAAGATAGGTGGGACTGCTACCGGGTTCCTTTTTTTATATTATCTATGATTATTTTTGATTTATTAATTTGGTAACCCACCCATCGGGTGGGGTATTCTTTACTTTTTCCCAAAGAGATTCTTCGGTACGGCAATTGTGGTCATAACATCTTCTTTGCCAGAAAGCAAACCGCTCAACACTATTTCTAATAACGGTTAGTTTTTCAATCAGATTTGATTTCTGCACTATAAGATATTTATGGATTCGTTTTGAAGACAATCGTTTAATATCTCCAATAATATATCCTACTCTTGAGTTGTCTGCTGGAATTAATACTAAATGAACATGCTCCGGCATCAGAACATACGCTATTATGCGAAAACCATATTTACTTCTGGCGTGATTTATTTCATCGATTACAATATTTCTGTAAAGATCATTTGTAAGTAACGGCAATTTATTGTGAGTGTTGAACGTAATAAATCTGGCATGGCCGAAATTATCAAAATGTTTTAATCTCATACTGCAAAGATAATAAAACTTCGACTTTTCAATATCACAAATTTAGAAGCATTAAAGAAAAATCCCCACCCGCTGGGTGGGTTACCATTTTATCATCCCCACACATTACAATTGATAAGATAGCCGTAGCCATGACAATCAAAAGAACAAAACGTATTCTTATTCCCCAATAAGCAATATAGATATACTAATATATAAGGAATAATAATACTTACCGCAATAGAAATCTAAAATCGCATTAAGCCTTCAACTGTTTGGTAGATATATTTAATTTTAAGTTTTCGCTATTTGTTTTCACCTGAGGCATCTTCAATACGGATTTTGGCATAGGTACCATCAGCGGTTAATATCAAATAGCTTTCACCAACCATCACTGGGATTTTTTCGACTGGCTCGAAATTTAAATCCAGTTCTGGGTATAGATAAATATCTTTAGTTTTACCAAGTGAATAAAATTTGGTCTCACGGATAAAACCGTTCAGTCGTGTTGGCGAGGCGATAAAATCGAAACCTTCTTTATGATAAAAGTATAAATCGTTTTGTTCTCCATCGGCGCGAACCGGCAAACCGGTTTTGAAGGAAAATCCGTCATTTTTGCCGGCATATCTAAAATCGAGATCAAACTCACCTTCGGGACGACACATAATCGGAACTTCATTTGATGAGACCGTCATTGTTTTATCAGGAAAAATCGTTCGTACCGAAACATAATAATCGACACCGTTGGTCAGATTATTGATAGTCATCGTCTCATAGCTGGTTATCGGGTCGGTATCACCCGGATACAGTATATGGTTATGTCGTTCAATCTTTTTGGGAAGTGATATTTTCCCATATTTTTCATAAATCGGCGCTTCCTCAATATAGATAGAATATCCTGACGTCACTTTATCTTCAGGGCAGTTGGTATCCCATTTAAGATAGAGCGTGCTGTCGTTTGCTTGCACTGTTAGATTTGTTGGTGCGCATTCGGAAACGGCCGGACCGCCGGTCTGTCGCGGCGGACCGCAACCGATCATTAAAAGAGTGCATGCTGCAATAATCAATAATATTTTCATATAACCACCAATTCGTTTTGACGCGGACATAAAAATCGACCGCCCTCTTTTGTTACCACCAGATCTTCTTCCAGACCGACATAGCCGATATTATCAAGTTCAATTCCCAGCTCGACTGTAAATATATTATTTTCTTCAAGCGGAATCGAGACTGTTGCACCGTACCGTTTCCATTTTGGACCAATTATCGCGGCACCATCATGAACCGACCGGCCGATCTGATGTCCCAAAGCGTGCTGATAAACCGGATAATTATTATTTTTGAGCATCTCGCGCGCGACGGCGTCGATTCGATAACCTTTTGCTCCCGGTTTATATAACTTAGCCGTCTCAGTTATGATATCGTGTATCATTTTAAAAGCTTTGGTTAATTCATCAGGAGGCTGTGGTTCGCTATCTCGTTTGACATATGCAAGCCTTTGAATATCGGAGCAGTAACCATTATATATGGCGCCGAAATCGATATGCAAAAGATCGCCCGGCTCTAAAATAGCAGTTGTTGGAGAACCATGCCCCGGACTTGTTTTCGCTCCGGCGTTAACAATTGTAGCTAATGAATTGACCACACCCGATCTGGCAAAGTTGCGTTCTATTATATGTGCGATAGCTATCTCACTTAAACCCGGTTTGATTTCTTTAAGAGTTTTATCCCAGCAGTCGGTTGCAAGATTGGCTGCCTTTGAGACAAGTTCTATTTCTTCATCTGTTTTTCGACCGCGAAGAAGCGACATCAGATTTTCCGATGAAATAAATCTGTCAGGAAATTTGGTTCCTTTAAGATAGTCGCAGAGCATAAGATACATTCCATGCGAGAGACCATCAGCGGCGGTATCATCGATCGAATAGTTTAGAGCGATCTTATTCGGATTAATCTTCTTAATAAGCTTTTTGATTTCCTTACCACAGTCCTCTATATAAGGTATCACTTTTTTGAACCGCCCTGATTTTTCAAAATTGGAGGCATCGTAATTACCGACCATTGCAATACTATCACCATCTTTACATATAAAAAAGGCCGACTGCCAGACTACCTTATGTCCAATCACCAGATCAAGCGCCGGGTCGGCCATCATATCGGTTTCGCGGCAGAATATTAGCCAGAGATCGATATCAAGTTCGTTGAGAATGCCGATCGCCTGATCAATCTTCGCCTTGTTCAGATCCATCGGAGATTAGTTCCTTTTGTTTGATTAATTCGTCGATTTGTCGCAACGGCTTTTCTAACTGATTGGTCCGGGTTGTACTTAGGGTGTCAAATTCTTTCTGAAGACCTTCAATTTTTTCGCCGATTTTATTCATGGAGTTTTTGTAGCTGTCCCATTGTTTGGAAAAACTGCCCATCAGTTCCAGTATTTTTCCGGCCGATCGCTCCATATTAAAATTATCGATTGACTGCCGGATCACCGACAGGTAGGCATACAGAGTCCAGGGCGAACAGACTATAACTTTTTGCTTAAGTGCATCATCAATAAAACTCTTATCATGTTCCATAATAAAAGAGTAGGCCTGCTCCAGCGGGATAAAGATGATAACATAATCGAGCGTATTGGCATCGGTGTTAATATAATCGCGGGTGGTAACAGATTTTATCTGCGTTCGGGCATTTTTTAAAAACTCTTTTTTAAAATCTTCTCTGACCGATTCGTTTTCCTGTTCCTCGCAGTATCTTCGATAATTATCAAATGGAAATTTAAC
>DAOUVS010000172.1 GCA_030667525.1 Candidatus Zixiibacteriota bacterium
AAGTTATTGTTTGATATTACTTTTCAAAATAGGATAAAATATGCTGGATATTAAATATATCAGGGACAATCCGGATCTGGTCCGCAGGGCGACTGAGAACAAAAATGAATCAACCGATATCGATAAAATTATTGAATTGGATCAAAAACGGCGAACGGTCATTGTTGAAGTCGAACAATTGAAGGCTCTAAAGAATAAGGTCTCTGAGCAGATTGCCGTAAAGAAAAAAAATAAAGACGATGCCTCAGACGATATCGCGCAAATGAAAGAGGTTGGGGAAAAAATATCTGATTTGGATAACAATCTTAGGTCAATAAAGGAAGCGCTTGATTATCATCTGCTACGGGTTCCCAATAAACCTGATGATGATGTTCCGGTTGGTCCCGATGAGGCGAGCAATGTTACTGTCAAAGAGTGGGGTAAAGTTGAAACACCCGCTTTTGAACCATTGCCTCACTGGGATTTGGGTGAAAAATTAGATATTATTGATCTTGCCGCCGGGTCAAAAATTACCGGTTCCGGATTTTATATTTTAAAGGGAGCGGGAGCAAGATTGCAGCGGGCTTTGATATCATTTATGCTCGATAAACATGCTTTGGATGGTTTTGTTGAAATAGCAACTCCGGTTCTGGCCGGAACAGCTGCAATGACCGGGACGGGTCAGCTTCCGAAACTTGGCGATGATATGTATTTTCTTAAAGATGATGGTTTGTATTTGATTCCGACCGGAGAGGTCCCGGTTACCAATTTGCACAGTGGTGAAATTTTGTCCGAGGATCAATTGCCTAAATATTATATGGCGGCGACCAACTGTTTTCGTCGTGAAGCGGGAGCGGCCGGTAAAGATACTCGCGGGTTGCTGCGGGTTCATCAGTTTGACAAAGTTGAACTGGTGAAAATAGTTCATCCTGAGAAATCGGATGAGGAGCATGAATCGCTGCTGGCCCAAGCTGAGAAAATAGCTCAGGCGCTTAATATTCCGTATCGGGTAAAACTGCTTGCCACCGGCGATCTCTCCTTTGCGGCGGCAAAATGTTATGACATCGAGATCTGGTCAGCCGGAGTGGCTAAATTTCTTGAAGTATCTTCGGTCTCAAACTTCCGCGATTTCCAGGCACGGCGCATGAACACTCGTTTTCGGGATAAAAAGAATAAGGTTCATTTTGTCCACACGCTCAATGGTTCCGGGTTGGCATTACCCCGTCTGATAGCGGCGGTTTTGGAGAATTATCAAACCGATTATGGTACAATAAAAATTCCTGAAGTTCTGCTGCCTTATATGGGCGGAATTACCGAGATTTCCAAGAAGTGAAAAAACAGAATAACATGAGAATGTCGGTTGGTGGAACGACTATTTTTAAATTGTTTCTTCTGGTTGGAATAGTCGCGATATCGATTGTTTTTACCTGGTACACTCTTGATGTTGTCAGTCAGTTAAAAGCTGATGCCGAACAGATGGTGACCTCGTATGTCAGATTATGGCAATTGGCCGCCAATGAAAGCAGTACCGGTCAGGAGGTTCAGGTTATTTTTGAGGAGGTCATCAAGAAGGCGAATTTCCCGGTTGTGATCACTGGTACCGATGGTGAACCGGCATTCTGGCGGAATATAAGCGGCATAGTTGATAATGATCCATCTGAGGATTCCCGCCTTAAGGTTATGGCTTTGGTCCGGGATATGAAAGAGGATAAAGGAGAGTTCCCTTTATATTTTGAAGAGACAGTAATTTCATATTTTTATTATGGTGATGCCAAAGTAATTCGCCAGCTTCAGATGATGCCGTTTATTGAGATCGGTTTGGTTTTGGCATTTTTGATTATCGGTTTTGTCGGCTTTCAGAATATTCGTCGCTCCGAGGAACGACATATCTGGGTTGGAATGGCCAAGGAGGCGGCTCATCAGTTGGGAACACCGATCTCTTCTCTAATGGGATGGCTGGAGTTATTGTCGGCCGGTAAGGCAACAAGTTCCGGTGACGAAAATCAGAGCGATTTGGGCGAAGAAGAAATTTTTTCTCAAATGAAAACTGATGTCAAACGTCTTCAGCGGGTCGCCAACCGGTTCGGGCAGATCGGATCGAAACCTGATTATGTTGATGTCGATCTCAATGAACTTCTAGGGGAAACGGTCAACTATTTTCGCAGAAGACTTCCTTTTGATGGGCGTGGTTTGGAGATTCACTTTAATAAGGGAAAGATTCCATTAGTATCATTGAATAGTGAACTATTCGCATGGGTTGTTGAAAATCTGATTAAAAATAGCTTGCAGGCGGTTGATCCTCAAACCGGACAGATTGAAATAAAAACGATTCAAGTTGAGAGTGGACGATATATAATCATCGAAGTATCTGATAATGGAAAAGGAATTCCAATTGGCATTGTCCGTAAAATATTTCGCCCTGGGTTTAGCACCAAAAAGAGGGGTTGGGGACTTGGTTTGACCCTTACTAAACGGATTGTTGAGGAATATCATCGGGGCAGAATATTTTTGGTTAAATCGCAGCCGGGTGATACCATATTCCGAATTATTTTACCGGTTAAATCATCGGACAAAATCGATAGATATCGGTATAATAGATGGAAGCGATCAGATATTGATATCTGAAAAAATTGAAAAATAGTAGAAACGGAAAATTTGGATAAATAAAATATGACAAGCAAAAAATTATTATGGGTTGACGACGAGATTGATTCTTTAAAACCGCATATTCTGTTTCTCAAACAAAAGGGGTTTGATGTCACCGAATCGATGTCCGGTGATGATGCGATTGAAAAAGTAAAAAATGATCATTTCGATCTGGTCCTGCTTGACGAAATGATGCCTGGTAAAGACGGATTGGAGACCCTTGAGGAGATCAAAGAGTTGGAGCCGCATTTGCCGGTGGTGATGGTGACCAAATCGGAAGAAGAATCTCTGATGGAGGATGCTATCGGTCAGAAAATAGATGACTATCTTGTTAAGCCGATTAATCCATCACAGGTTCTGATTGTTGCCAAACGATTGCTTGATTCCAATAAGATAGTATCTGAAAGTCATATGAAGAAGTATATAACCGGGCTGAATAGATTCAATCAAAAACTGTATGGGAATATTGAACCGAAAGACTGGCTCGAAGCGGCGCAGATATTGGCCACCTGGGATGTGGAACTGGATGCCAACCCGGATGAAGGACTTTTGCAAACGCATGTCGGAACCCGCAACGATTGGAACTCTGAGTTTACAAAATATATTGAGAAAAATTATCAAAGCTGGATGCATGATGAAAATCGTCCGATGTTATCGCCCGATATTCTGAAAAAATATATGGTTCCGATTTTAAAGGATGGCCGTAAAGTTCTTCTGATTGTTGTTGATTGTATGCGGCTTGATCAGTGGCTGACGATTGAATCGCTTCTGGCCGAGTTTTATAATATTTCGAGGGATTTATATTTTTCTATTTTGCCAAGTGCCACGCCGTTTGCACGTAATGCTCTTTTCGGCGGTGAATTTCCTGATGCTACCGCCAAAAAGTATCCCGAAGGTTGGCATGATGGGGATGAGGGTTCGCTTAATCGAAATGAAGACAAACTGCTGGTCGATCTTCTGGCGCGGGAAAAAGTTGATATCAGCGGCAGTGTTCGTTATGAAAAGATTTTTGATAATACTGAGGGTGATGCGCTGGCCAAACGAGTCGGGAATTATTATCAATCTCAGTTGGTCGCCTACGTTTTTAATTTCCTTGATATCATGGCTCATGGACGCTCTAATAATGTTATCCTTAAGGAAATTGCCGGGAGTGAATCAGCTTTCCGTTCGCTAATGAAAAGCTGGTTTATTCACTCGCCATTATTTTCAATTCTTAAATCATTTGCCAAAAGAGATTTTACGGTTATTGTCACCTCTGATCACGGATCGGTTCTATGCTCGCACGGAACGATTGCTCATGGTAAGAAGGATACTTCGACAAATTTACGTTATAAGTACGGCAATAATTTAAAATGTGATCAGAAAGACGCCATCTTGATAAAAAATCCGGAAGATTATCGTCTGCCAAAATTTGGTTTGGCGACAACCTATATCATTGCCAAGCAGGATTTCTATTTTGTCTATCCTAATCGGTACAATGAATTTGTTAAGCAGTTTCAGAATTCTTTCCAGCATGGCGGGATTTCAATTGAAGAGATGGTTGTTCCGGTTTCGGTTCTGACTCCCAAATGATGATTACCAAAAGAGAAAATATAAATATTGAAACCTGCTCCCCGGGCGAAACGAAACGGTTCGGAGAGAGTCTGGCCAAAGTATTAAAAACCAATGATGTTTTGAGTTTCAACGGGGTATTGGGGGCCGGAAAAACCTGTCTGATAAAAGGGATTGCATCCGGTTTGGGTATCAGTGATGATTTAGTTAAGTCACCATCCTTTACTCTTATCAATGAATATGACGGTAAAATCCCGCTTTATCATTTTGATCTGTATCGGATGAAAGATCCGACCGAGCTTTATAATATCGGCTGGGACGATTATTTGATGCGTGATGGTATTGTTGTTGTTGAATGGGGAGAAAAGGCCGAAGATCAGATGCCTGAAAACAGGATTGATATTGATATAGAAATAATTTCCGAAACGAAACGGAAGCTTCAAATAAGGTTTCAAAATTAAACTACCAATGACGAGTAATTCAGCAGGACATATTCTGGCGATTGACAGTTCCACATCGGTTTTGCGAGTCGGATTGAAACTTCCCGATGGAGATATTATTTCGCGGGAAAATAAAGATCGTTTCCGTCATGCTGAATTTATTTTCCAATTGATAGAAGATGTTCTTAAGACCGGCTCGATAGATAAAACTTCTTTGGAAGCGATAGTCATATCAACCGGACCCGGTTCCTTCACCGGTCTGCGGGTTGGTATGTCAGCGGCCAAAGGATTGGCTGTGGCGCTAAATATCCCAATGATCGGAGTGCTTACTTTCAGTGCCGTGGCGAAAAGCTTATTTGAGCAGTTTGGACCAACGGCGGTTTTGATTCCATCGCGGCGGGATGAATTTTATTTTGGATTAATTGAAGCGGCAGAATTTGACAAAAACAGCATTGTTATAATTAAAACTGATGAAATCGAATCAAAACTTAATAATATCAATGTTTATGGAATCGACTTTGATATTTCAGCCATTCAATTTCCAAAAGATATTACAATTAATATTGTTGACTATAAAGTGGGGATAGCAGATTTTATAGCTGCCGGGATAGAAAAATATAAAACTGATGGTGCTGATGATCTGTTCTTATTAGAGCCGTTTTATGCCCAGAATTTTCCGGTGAAAAGGCCAAAATGACAACTGCTGGAAAAATTAAAATCGATCCGGTGATAAGGTTAATGGAGAAGAAAGATATTGATCTTTTGACTGCCCTGGAGATCGAGATTTTCACTGATCCCTGGCCTGCGGAGGCTTTTATTGAGGGTTTAGCCGATGAAAATCATATATTTTTAGTAGTTGAATTGGAAAATCAGGTGGCCGGGTATGCCTCATTTTATATGGAAATGGGGGAGGGGCGACTGACCAATATTGCGATTATCCCGGAATTTAGAAGGAAAAAGATTGCCAAAAAAATATTAGAATATATCTTAGGGGTTGTAAAAAAGGCGATGTGTAAATATATTTTTCTGGATGTGCGGCCTACTCATGAGGCCGCAATTAGTTTATATTCCAGTTACGGGTTTTATGAGGCGTACCGAAGACCGGAGTATTACTCCAACCCGACCGAAGATGCAATGGTAATGGTTAAAAATTTGGATGATGAGTAAATAATTATATGGATTGGTTCAAAAAAGAGAAATCGGGTGTGGCCAGCCAGACCAAAAAAGAGATGCCTGACGGGCTTTGGTCAAAATGTCCTGAGTGCGGCGAAATTGTCTATACCAAACAACTTGAGGAACATTTTTGGGTCTGCCCCAATTGCAGTTATCATTTTAGAATCAGCTCCAAGAAATATATCAAGATCATTCTTGATGATGGCAAATTGGAAGAGTTTGATCAGACACTTGAATCGCTCGATCCACTGAAGTTTAAAGATTCCAAAAAATACACAGACCGTATTAAGGCAGCCAAAGAAAAATCAGGTTTAACCGATGCAGTTGTTTGCGGTCTCGGCAGTATTGATTCGATTAAGGTCTCATTTACCATTATGGATTTTTCGTATATCGGTGGCTCGATGGGTTCGGTTGTTGGTGAAAAAATTGCGCGCTCTATCGAACGTGCCATTGACGGTAATATGCCGCTTATAATATCTTCTTGCAGCGGCGGGGCAAGAATGCAGGAAGGTATTCTTTCATTGATGCAAATGGCCAAAACCTCGACTCTGCTGGCGGTTCTTGCCAATAAAAAGCTGCCATATATCTCTATTCTAACCAATCCGACGACGGCCGGTGTGATGGCTAGTTATGCATCTCTTGGTGACGTTATTATTGCCGAACCAAAAGCGTTGTTGGGATTTGCCGGTCCGAGAGTAAT
>DAOUVS010000026.1 GCA_030667525.1 Candidatus Zixiibacteriota bacterium
ACCGGAGGCACCAACCTGGACAACCAGTTTGACCGTCCCGATGGTAAATCGGACTTACGAGATGTCAGAAATCATAAATAAAATCGACCAACCAAATCTTTTTGTTGATAGTACGCTCGACAGCACCGGTGCTGATGGCAACCCATATTACTCATATACGCCGGTTTTTGCCTACAGCGAGACATTGGATACTATCAGTGTCGCCGATAATCTGACCACTGATGATATAGTTCATCGGGCAGCAGAAACGTTAGGCGAGATCACTATTTACCCTGATGACCCAAACCCGGTTGTTATTAATCTGTCAGATTATGCAATTTTGGTTCTGGGGGCAGTCCCGCCCGGCTCCTTTGATATCACCGATGATGTTCCCGACCTTGGCAAGTTCAGTCAGGCCACCATCTCATCGGGCGATTTTGATATCATTTTCGCCAATGATTTTGGAGTTGATCTCGATACGGTTATTCTGCGAGTATACGATTTGGCCAATACCGCTTATATTTCAACCGATACGGTTCCAAACCCCGGATTGGCCGATGGCGAATCAGACACGGTCACTATTGATCTGGCCGGTAAAACAATTTCAAACGATCTCCAGCTACAGATTCATTGCCATACTCCCGGAAGCGGACCAAGTTTCTCACTTGCGGCAAAAACTTTAAGCTCGGCTGTTGAATTTGATAATGGGCTGACCGTGATCTCGGCTTTGGCTGAAGTACCGGAAATAATTAAGAGCTTTCAGGAAGTAATAGATCTGGCCGACTCTAATGTTATTCAAAGCGCTCAGTTAGAATCTGGCAGCATTTCCCTTCAGATCGAAAATGCCACCGCTCTATCAAGCAATTTCCAGATAACCTTGGATGATTTCACTCTGAGTGGAAGTCCGCTGGTTATCTCCCAAACAGTGGCCGCCAATAGCACTACTCCAGTAGTTGTTGATCTGACCGGATACATTTTTGCCCCGGTAGATCAATCAGCCCCACAGAGTCTCACCTTTGATGTTGAGGTTGTGATCGATTCAACTTCACCGGCGATGGTTACCATAGATCAGTTTGATAGCCTTTCGGTCGATGCCACCGTTTCCAATCTGGCCTTTTCCTCAATGACCGGCGTGATTCAGGAAACCGATGCGACTTTTGACAACATCGACGTTGCCATTGATATACCAAAAGGATTTGACCAAATACAACTTTCCTCGGCTACCTTAACCCTCGAAATCGAGAATGGTGTCAATTTCCCGGGAACTTTGGATTTAGTAATATTGGGAGATAACGGACAATCAATCAACCTGATCGGCGTTGTTGCGGCCGGATCATACGGTTCACCGGTGCTGACGGTTATCGAAGAAACCGATTTGGCGAGCTTCTTAAATCCGATCCCAACAAATATAACCGTCAGCGGAGTCGCAAGTTTTGGTGATGGTGTCACGTCAGGAACGGTTACCCCAAGCGATTTTGTCGTTTCAAGCGTTTCCATCAATTCACCATTGGAAATCATTATTGGTGAATCTAGTTTTGAAGGTGATATAACCGAACAGACGATTGATCAAACTGATATGGAATCGATCACCGATCATATTATTGAGGCCAATTTTATATCTACAATCATCAATCATCTGCCTGTTGGTGTCACCGCCGAGATCTATGTTGACAGCGATTCGACCCAACTGAATGCAACCGATGCCCAACTTGTTATCGGCCCACTAACAATTGCCCCCGGTACTGTTGCCGCTGGTGGAACAATTGTCACTGCCGCGGTTACTTCACAAAATACGATTACGCTTGATAGTTTGGAAATACAAATTCTCAAAAATGACACGCTGTATATCGGCGAGTTAATAACCCTGATGGACACTGATGGTAATCCGGTCAGATTATCAGGGGATGATTATTACACCGCTCAAGCTGTAATTCAGGTCGAATATCTCTTCGACGGTGAGTTTTAGGAGTAAAGAGAATGTTAAACCTAAATCACAAAAATAAATTCCACCATATGATCTTGGGGGATCTGATGAAATCAAAACTATTGATGTTTTTAATAATAACCTGCCTGCTGGCAACATCGGCCACCGCCGGCGGCTTGTCATCGGCACGTGCTGTTGGTATGGGCGATGCTCAAATTGGCCTGGCTAAGGGCGTCTATGCACCTTTATACAACCCGGCAAATATTGCGCTCTCCGGTTATGGGCAGGCCGGAATTGAATTGGCCGGTTTTGGCGCTGAAGTATTCAATAATAGTTTTTCGCTTAACGATTATAATAGTTATACCGGTGCGATCCTGAGTGAAACGGATAAATCTGCCATATTGGGAAAAATTCCGACCGATGGTCTTGAACTTTCCGTCAGAGCACAAGCTGCGGCCTTAACTGTCTCACTCGGTTCATTTGTTATTTCGGCCAATGGTGTTGCCGCCTCCGAAGTTAATCTCAGCAAAGACGTGATCGAGTTGTTACTCAACGGTAATCAACTTAATGATACGATCTCTCTCAATGAGATGTACAGCGAAGCTATCGCCTATGCCACCGTCGGCCTTTCAACCGGCAAAACTCTCTATAAGTCTGGAACCAGACAACTGACTGTTGGTGCAACTTACAAATATATCAAAGGTCTTGCCTATGAAGATATTGTCAGAATAGAGGGTGAAGCCTCCACAACTATGTCGGGATTCAGTGGTGATGGTGCGGTTGTCGCCAGAACAGCGACTGGCGGAACCGGTTACTCAGTTGATGTTGGCGCGGCATTAAAATTATCTGACGATTATACTGCCGGTATCTCATTTTCCAATTTTCTCAATAGCATTACCTGGAACAATGGAACTGAGGAACATTATTACAGCTTCCAGATTGATACCGTAACGATAAGCAATATGGATAACGATTCGGTCTTTGTTTCGGATGATTACTCCCAGGAAATCGGAAGTTTTAAATCAAAAATACCGACTACGATGCGAATCGGTATTGCCAATACTAGCGGCAAACTACTTTGGGCTGTTGATTGGGAACAAGGCTTCAAACTTGGCGCTGGCGTATCTTCAAAACCTCGGATATCTATAGGCGGTCAGTATAATTTGATCGGGTTCCTGCCGCTCCGTGCCGGATATTCACTCGGTGGCGGACGAGGATCAACCGTGTCGTTCGGGACCGGTCTCGATCTCGCCATGTTTTATCTCGATGTTGCCGCCACCAATCACGGCAGTATTACTTCAGGTTCAAGCAAAGGACTTCATCTCGCCGTTTCAACCGGTTTGAACTTTTAAAGTGGATTAAGTACAATGAAGAATCTTGGTGAACATATTATTAATAGCAAACAAACTTTCGGGTTTCTCCTGCTGATTCTGTTTATTTTTTCTATTCCAAACGGGGCGGCAATGCCGCCCCACCCGGACGTAATAAATATCAGCAACTCCGAGACAAATGGTTCGCCAGGAAAAATAGGTATCAATAATCCTGACCCGGCGTTAAACGCACCATCGAAATTGCTTGGCGCGTCCAAAGCACAAATCACCGGTTCATTTAAGGCTTTGGCCGTGTTAATCAATTTTACGGACAAAACCAGCTCGGTAGATCCAACCAACTTTGATACCGTATTGTTTGTCAATCAGCAAGGCACGGTCAGGCATTATTATAACGATATGTCGTTTGACCAGCTTGATATCGTTACGGTGAATCTGCCGTCAGCAACCGGCTGGATAACCGCCCCGCAAACATACGCCTACTATTGCAACGGACAAAGCGGAACCGGCTCATATCCGCAAAATAGTCAGAGACTTTGTGAAAATATTGTTGATCAAATTGACCCGATAATTGATTTTTCGCAATATGACAATAACGGTGATGGTTATGTCGATGCTCTTATCTTGATTCATACCGGACCGGGAGCTGAATTGTTTGGCCCTGACAGCACCGACCTAATTTGGTCGCATAAATGGTCAGTCAGTCCCCGAAGCAAGGACGGCGTCTCAATTTATGAATATACTGTCCAGCCTGAATACTGGTTTAATCCGGGTGACATCACTTGCGGTGTTTTCTGCCATGAGTTGGGACATATTTTTGGTCTGCCAGATCTCTATGATCGTGACCTAAGTTCCAATGGCGTTGGTCGCTGGTCCTTGATGTCCTACGGCAGCTGGCTGGGACCTTCAGGCCTTGGCAGTGTTCCGGCCGGATTGGATGCCTGGTCACGGATCGAATTGGGATTTAACAGCTATACCAATGTTTCATCAAATATTAATGGCGTGAGTATCGCCAACGTCGAAGAAGGCGGACCAATCTTTCGACTCTGGTCAAGCGGTAATATCGGAAACGAATTCTTCCTGGTAGAAAATCGACAACAAATCGGTTACGATACGTATCTGCCATCGAATGGTTTGCTGATCTGGCATATTGACGAAACTCAGGCAGGTGTCTTTAATTCAAATAATGACAATGAATGGTACCCCGGCCATACAGCAAGCGGAAATTACCTCGTGGCGCTGGAACAGTCGGACGGACTGTTTGAACTCGATAAGAAAATATCAAAAGGAAATAATACCGATCCTTTCCCCGGCAATAATTTTATCACCGAATTTACCCCTCTCACCACCCCAAGCTCAAATAATTATGATGGTGACAATACTTATGTCTCAATAGAAAACATATCTGCTTCGGGGTCAACTATGACGGCCGATTTTAACGTCTCTCTTCTTAGTGATATTTATGATGAATTTTCTATGGTCAGACCGACTTCTTTTGTCCTTAACCAGAATTTCCCTAATCCGTTTAATCCTCAAACCTCGATTGAAATTGAGTTATCAACGCGGTCATCGGTAAAACTTAATATTTATGATATCCTTGGACGATTGGTTGACACACCTCTCGACGGACAGCTTCCAACCGGAACTCATAAGATCGAATGGAACAGCGATGTTGATGCAGAAAACCAGTTATCATCAGGCATTTATATCTATAAATTGATTACAGATTTCGGGACTGATTCAAAAACAATGATACTGTTAAAATAAGATTATTGTACACATTGATAAAAGCGGACATAATAAAACCTATGCCGACTTTGAACGATTAAAATTTCCTTCCAGTACAATTGCGCTTGTAAAAGATTATCAGTTCATTTCAGGATGAACTGATTGGGACGTACCGCTACGCTTATCCCGTTTGTGCTGGACATAACAATGTTTACATCTCTTGGGATCTTCGGAGTACCCACGCTCAGCAAAATACTCCTGCGCATTCGTGGTAAAAACGAATTCCTGTTCGCACTCAACGCAAATTAGGATCTTAGCCTCAAAATTTGATGCCATGACCCCCCCTCTCTTTAGCAGGTTAACTTCCCTGTAACCTCCTCAAATTATAGATGACAATCAACGATACATGTTCTAATTTAATTAATAATATTATTTTATACGTGTCAAGCTTAAAAAGTGATTTATTTAAGAAGTCATACTTACGGCATTAACATATAATAATGGTAAATATCGAAAATATTGTTGGAGAGATTACTAATAGCGACATGGTCCGGGAGCAGAACCATCTTTGTAAACTGAATTAAGGAGATCGACGATATCGAGAATATTTACCAATTGATCACAATTGACATCACTCATCCTCGGATCATATTCAGGTTCAGGACCGTTTTTATATTTTTGATTTATAATAAAAATAATATCAATAATATTGGGATCACCACCTGAAAAATCAACGTCACCATATTGAATAGTTTCTACTTCTATACTGTAATCATTATTATTCAGATATTGTGATGCAACACTTGGAATAATAATCATTGAATCGCTTCTGGCAAAATCATACACCCCCCAATGCAAAAAGCCATTATGATCGGCAGAAAAGTTCTGAATGTCGGGATTCCCTCCGTTTTCAAAATACATCCTTATTAATTCCCATTTGACATACATACTACCGGCAAAATGGAAGATAAAAAAGCCTTCTTCAACAGGGTTTGGGTAGCAGATAATATAGTTTGCCCCTAATCCATCAGGAGGATAAACCGGTTCAACAATTGTAGTTGGGAATCCGGTAACAATCTGATCAATTTCAACCTTGGGATAATAAGCGCCGTCAGTATGATATAAGGGATCGGCCCGGTCGGATGTATAATAATTCCATAATGTAAACTCAGAAAAAACTGTTTTTACTTGTTGTTCATAAAGATATAAGGCTGAATCAATTGACGGCATGACATCGTAATAGCGAAGATATTCAAACGAAGATTTAAGTAAATCGATCCCGAATTTCTCCACCAAAAAGGAAGCCCAAATAAAGGTCGAATATACATGAAAAGTAGGAGCTGTTAAAAATGTATCGGGATAATTAAAAAAGCTGCTCAGATAATTGTAATTGTCATTGACTTCAGGAAAAAGGACATCTTCAAAGTAGGTTGAAGTACACTCCATCCACCAGAGATTATCATAATTAAAATCATAGGCAAGTTGAACTGCATGATAATACTCATGGGCACAGGTTACTTTTTGATCACCGATTTCTCTCCCCTCGGGATCATCATTCGGTCCAAAAGATGGTCCGGCAAAATCGCAATGTATTTCTATCCGCGACGTATAATCGTTCCACGAAGAATCACCCGGAACTCCCGGAATAGTTACACCGTAGGCGGCAATTCTAACCAGATAAATTGTATAAGGTTCTTCGCTTTCTTTAGGAGGCGGCAGATAGCCAAGAGTATTATGAAAATGTCGGTATGAACTGTCGGCATAAAGACCAATCCGCTCGACATAATCGGGAATGCCATTGATATTGATGTCGTCAGCAGGAACAGCTTCGGTTCCAATTGTATCATAATGGATTGAAAAATGTGATTCCGGCGAAACATATATGGCATCAAAATTGGCGCGTGTTAAATACTCTGCTGCCAGTGATCGCTGATCGGGCGTCATTTTATCCCAGTTTTGATACGCCTCTAATATTACCCCGGTGGCACTTTTTATTATCTCAGGAGAATCGGATCTGATATTTTCAGGCAATGATGACTCAGCAAAGATAAACTGCAGATTATAAAACAGCTTATCCCCCAATCCTATTTTGCCTTCAACATACATTTGATTAATATGGGATAATTGTCCGACGCCTGATTTATCAGCGGGAGCTTCAATCGCAAAAACATTTGATACAATTAAAAGCAGAGCGGAAATATAAACGAATAATTTTAAATATGTTCTCAACATAAAACCTTGCCCTAACAGGTTGGTAATAGTAGTATTTTGGTCGTTTTAAACCTGCTACTAATAATTTAAGTCATTTTGCCTTTTTGTCAAGTAACAACCACCTAATCCATTGCCAAACGCTCATCTATTCCTTATAAATACTGACCAACGCCAAAAGATATTTGCCAATTTCTTATTTTACCGGCATAGGCTAAATCTATCCTGATCATTTCGGCATTGGAAACCCGTTCGGTCCCAATTCTTATCCCACCCCCGATCGTCCATAACATTTGCTTCAACTCAAACCTCTCACCCTCTGACCACGCCTGGCCGATATCAAAAAATTGCGTTATTCCAAATTCTGCCGAAAGCATCTTAATTCCGGTAAAAAATCGATTCTCAATATTAACCCGAAATAACTTCTCCCCCTCAGTATTAAAGCGGGGATATCCTCGCATTCCACTGTTTTCACCCAAATACAGCACTTCTTGTCCATCGCTGCGCCAATCTTCCAAATAAAGGGCCAAAACAAACGGCGTCAGCCAGGCAATAGTCCTGTTATAATATCTTATCGAAAGATTAGTCGTTTTCCTGTAGTCAATTCCTCCCTTGTACCAAAATGTCCGATAAAATTTAAAAAACATCAGATTTGAGCCGAACTTACCTGAATAACCACCTGAAAATGACATCGTTCTATAAAGCCTGCGACCTGTTCTGGCATCTATGGTATAACCGGATGAAATTCCGGTCTCTATTCCCAAAGTGATATCTTCGGGAATGTTCATTCTGTTTATCCTTCTAGCCTTAATGTATTTAAAACTTGTGGCACTGAAACTGATCAGATAATTGGAATAGACACTATCGATCGGAAAATTGAATGAGAAATCAGGGGAAATAAGCCGATCTGATATCCTAATATCTTTATAATTATAGTCAAAACCGATACTTACTTTATTCTGATAGTCACCAAAACGATATGCCGCTGATAATCCAAGTTCTCTACTGGCAAACCTATTTCGGGCAATTTCACGTCCGGAAGAATAATATTTATCGGTCCGGTCAATATCAATATAGCTAACACCATAGCCAAATTTTGAGTTAAGTGAAAATAGCGGTTTGACAATACCGAAACCAATATTTCCGATTTCCGGATCGCCATTATAATAGGAACTTAGTCCAAATCTGGAACCAAATAGTCGTCGTTCATAAAAAGATGCCCGAACATAGTTCTCTTCAAACTCACGAATAAAATAATCGAATGAAATTCTCTGTCCATATCCAAGAAAATTTAGCTCTTCAAAACCAAACTGATAAATGGTCTGGCCTGATTTGCGGCTTATTGTCGGCCCGCCGGCCAATGTCCAGCGGTCGGAGGTCAATACACTCATTACATTTATGCTGTCCCTGGTTTTGATTATCTCAATTTGAGCGTCAAACAAATATGAAAGCGACCTTAAATTTCTTTCGGATTCATCGGCCAATTTTCGAGAAAAGAGGTCGCCCTTATTAATTAGCAATTCGCGCCTAATCACATGCTTTCTTGTATTTACATGTAACTTGTTGGCCAGCTTGAATATCCAAAACTTATTTTCTGGCAGAGTCAAATCAAAAATATCGCCGTTTTCAATAACAACCGAATCAATCACCACACCATCTTGAGCATTATTATCTGCCCTGGCTGTGTTTCCCAACCCAATAATTAGTAAAATAAATATCAGGAAAAAAAATAATGCGTTAAATCTGCAAACAATATTTTTAATTTTTATTCTCCAAATCCAAAACACCCATCTTTGGCAACTTTTAATAACCTATCGGCACCAAAATATAATCAATTCAACGAATTCTCCAATAAAGGTTTGCATCCAATCAACCGATTTACAGATATATAGTAAAATTACATATATGAATACACTACGAAAAAAAATCGGCGATATCCTGATTGCCAAAGGATTAATCACCACCCAACAACTCAATTCCGCCCTTGAAGAGCAGAATAAATCAGGCGGGAAACTGGGTCAAATTCTTATAGATAAAAAACTAATTTCTGAAGAAGAGCTTTCCGAAGCTATCTCAGATCGACTTGGTATTCAAAAAATATCGCTGAAATCGCTTGTCATTGATCCACGCATCATATCAAAAGTTCCGGTTGAACTTGCCAGAAGGTATGAACTGATACCTGTCTTTAAAATCGGCGACATGATGACCGTGGCGATGGCCGACCCTCTGAATATCATAGCAATCGATGAGTTAAAATATCTAACTAAATTCGATATTAAACGAGTTATTGCCTCTGCGAGCGAAATTACTGAAGCAATAGATGAATATTACTCTGTAGCCGATTCAATGAATGATGTTATCGGCGAATATCCGGGAGCCGCAGAGAAGGATATTGCCTTAACCGCTATTGATGAATCTGCAATTGCCGAGCAAGACACGCCGGTTGTCAAACTGGTTAACCTTCTGATAACAACTGCTGTAAAGGCAAAAGCTTCAGATATTCATATTGAACCGGATGAAAACGTCCTCCGCATCCGCTATCGGATAAATGGTATTATGAAAAAAGAGGCCTCCCCCCCCAAGAACCTTCAGTCAGAAATCATATCCCGTATCAAGGTCGCGGCCAATATGGATGTTTCAGAAAAAAGGCTTCCGCAGGACGGTCGTCTTATGATGCGAGTTGACGATTATGATATCGATTTGAGAATATCTACTTTACCAACTATTAATGGCGAAAAAATTGTCATCCGTATCCTTGATAAACGGGTCCTGAATATAGGTTTGGAACAACTTGGTTTCTCCGAATCTATTCTGAAAAAATGGGAAAACCTGATTCATGTTAAAGAAGGATTGATACTGATCACCGGGCCGACCTCAAGCGGAAAAACAACCACTTTATATTCTGTCCTGCAGGAGATAAACTCATCGGAAAAAAATATTATTACTGTCGAAGATCCGGTCGAATACTCACTACCGATGATAAACCAGGTTCAGACCAATGAAAAAGCCGGACTCACCTTTGCCAGAGTGTTACGTTCAATTCTCCGGCAGAATCCTGATATTATAATGATCGGTGAAATGCGCGATGCAGAAACAGCCTCAATGGCGATTCGTGCCGCTCTAACCGGTCATCTTGTTTTTTCTACCATACATACCAATGACGCCCCCAGCAGTATTGCCCGGCTGGCCGATATGGGAATAGAAAGTTATCTGGTCGCCTCGGCAATAAAGGGAGTTTTGGCCCAGCGGCTACTAAGAACAAACTGCCCGCATTGCCTCGAAGCATACGAACCGACTGATATCCATTTAAGACTTGCCAATTATCAAAACCTTCCCACTGATATTAAGTTTAGAAAAAGCGTCGGATGCAATAAATGCCGGATGACTTCATATATGGGGCAAACCGGAATTTATGAGCTGATTGAAATTGATGAGAAAATTGCCGAAATGATAATCTCAGGTGTCTCAGAAGTTAAAATAAGAAACTATGCGTATGAGCAGGGTTATCGTCCTCTCTTTCAATCGGGCATGGAAAAAGTTATCGATGGCACCGTCTGCCTCGAAGAACTACTGAGAGTTGCATCAATAGGCGAAGGCACTGTTTCTTCAGAGATGTCGAAACAAAGGGTCTCGATAAATGTCTGATACATTTTCATATAAAGCTCGCAATCAATTTGGCAAAAAACAATCCGGAGTAATTAAAGCCAATAGCCCCGAAAAAGTTGCCAGCATTCTGGCTGAACAGAACCTGATTCCGATTGACATCAAGGGCATAGATTCATTGGCCAAACCAGGGTTGTTTGGATTTATGAAGGGGAAAATGTATGAAAGTCTTATCATTTTTACCCGTAATCTGTCAACCCTTTATAAAGCCGGAATCCCGATTTTAAGAGCCCTGTCAATTATCAAAATTGGTCCTGCCGAAGGATATTTCAATAAGGCAACAGCCAAAATCAGGGACTTGATAAGATCAGGAACATCACTTTCTGAAGCTCTCGGCGAATTCCCTGATATCTTTCCCAGCATCTACAGATCAGCCATCTCAGCCGGTGAATTGTCAGGTAAACTTGACAAAATCCTCGACTCACTCAGTTTTATGCTCGAAAAAGATATGGAGTTAAATCGGCAGATCAAATCATCGGTCAGATACCCGGTGATGGTCTTGTTGGCGATTGTTGCCGCCTTTGCAGTTTTGATAACATTCGTGATTCCCCGATTTGTCGGATTTTATTCAAAAATGGGAACTGAGCTTCCGGCGCCAACCCAGGCGCTAATATGGCTCAATGATATTATCAGCAATTATTGGGTTATAATTCTGGGCGGAATGGTTATAACAATATTTATACTCAAAAAAATATATTCCACCTCCTCGGGAAGGCTGTTTTTCGATAAAATGTTTTTAAATATTCCCATTTTCGGGGACCTTATTATTAAGGGCAATATTGCCAGATTCGCGCATATGCTTCAAATATTGATTGCCAGTGGAATTCCGCTCGTCAAAGCGCTTGAAACACTTTCAGGAGTGATAAAAAACAGCCAACTATCAGCTGAGATAAAAATCCTCTCAGAATCTTTCAGAGAGGGGCGTGAAATTGAAAATTTGGCCTCCGATCTTCATTTTTTCCCCGATATGGCGCTTCAAATGATAAAAATCGGTACCGAAAGTGGTGCTTTGGAATCAATGTTATCCGAAGTGGCAAACCATTATACGCAGGAAGTCGAATATAAATCGCGCCATTTAACAGCGCTTTTGGAGCCTATTTTGACCATAGTTTTAGGCATCTTTGTCTTAATTGTCGCCCTCGCTATCTTTTTGCCGATGTGGAACTTAATCTCTGCATTTAGAAAGTGATATTATAAAGAATTGCTTCAATTTACCGATATTTATTAAGAAAGAATTTTATCAAATTTAGAAGGAGAGTACAATGAAATTCCCCAAAACTTCAAATCGCGGTTTTACACTGATTGAGCTGGTAATCATCATCGTTATTCTCGGTATTCTTGCGGCAGTTGCGATTCCCAGATATACCAACATTACCGATGAAGCCAGAGAAGCATCAGCCAGAGCAGCGCTTGGCGGACTAAGATCAGGTGTTGCGATTTTTTATGCCACCCAGGCTGTTCAAACCGGTATCGCTGCGTGGCCGGCCCAGGTTGACCTTGCAACCATTGGTACCGTAATGGAGCATTCTATCCCCGCAAACCCATTTCAGCTTGAAGCCAACGCCCCTGATAGTATTGTAACCGGTGTTGTCAAAGGAACCATAGTCGGAGCCAGAGGCGGTTGGGCCTACAATGCCGCGACCGGTGAACTTTGGCCAAACACTTCCGGAAGCGGAGAAAATAACTGGTAATGGATTGGTTGCGTGAACCGATAGCAGGGACCCAAAAATGGCGTTCAGAAGTCGGCTTCACCCTGATTGAATTAGTTATTATAATTATCATTCTTGGTATCGTTGCGGCGGTGGCGATTCCAAGATTCGGGACTCTCACCGAAGAAGCCAAAGCTAATGCAACTCGGGAGGAGATTCGACGAATTAAGACCGCAATCATTGGCGACCCACAAGTTACAGCCGGCGGTCAATATATTAGTCGCGGATTTGAAGGTGATGTTGGATACCCCCCGACTAACCTATTAGATCTGGTAAGAAAACCTGATTCTATTTCCAGCTATGACAGATTTACCAGATTAGGTTGGAACGGACCGTATCTGGATAGTTCCGAAATGAACTTTCTTTATGACTCCTGGGATAATCTTTATAGTTATAATTCCGGCGCCAGAACAGTCATATCCACCAGCCTGACGCCAAATATAACTGCTACATTTTAATTGCGGCACATAGTGGCTAATATGTTAAAAGAGAAACACAATATCGATGGCAGCCCTACGGCACTTTTTACAAAGTTTGGTCATAGATGTGTCAATCTTCTCAGAAGACGCCTTAGTTTTCTAAGAACCATATCTCTGATCATTGACCCTGATAGCATTCAAATGGCAACCGTACAAAAGTTCGGTTTCGTTTCGCGCCTGCTTGATGTTACCAAAATATATATTCCGGCATCAATTAAAGATGAAGAGGTTGGACAAAATTATATAACCAACAAGATAAATGAGTATGTAAAAAACCACGGCCGCCCCTTCACCAGATATATTCTTGGCGCCGGTGGCCAGGAAACTATTTTCAGAATGCTCAACCTGCCGGCCATGCCGAAAAGGGAACTTCATAAAGCAATTTTATGGGAGGGGAACAAACGAATCCCGTTTGACCTGAACCATGCCTGTTTTGGCTATCATACAACTGCCAAAATATCAAATGAGGGCAACAAAACTATTGCGGTATCTTTGATAGCGGTCTCAAGAAAAGAGATTGATCGGATTCTTAAATTAGTGGCCCCACTGAATATTAGGGTCGATACGATCTACCTCAATCAGGAAGCTATTGGCCACCTGCTCCCCAATATTGCCGGGTTTTCAGACGAAAAAACATACGCCTTAGTCGACATTGGTAAAAATAGTACGGAAATCAGTTATTACCGAGGCATTCACCTTGAGTTTTCGCATACTAGTTCGATTGGAACCGAGTCCTTATCTGGCGGCGCCGATCTTGGAAAAACATACGAACTATTCACCGAAAAACTTCAATCCGAAATACAAAACTCCCTCGATTTTTATGCCGGTCAATTTTCGCGAAACTTCAGCGACAAATTATTTATATATGGCGATTTCTCATACTCAGACGATCTCATTGCAAAACTGAGTGATAATTTGGGCCTTGAATTCAAATGTTTCCCGATGGATAGCTGGAAAATTTCCACTAAAATTACAAAGGAGTTACTTGATACTATTCCGCCGGTTCTCAGTTCAGTTGCACTCGCCCTGACTGATTATGGTTTGATCGATTTTCTGCCGCCGGCAATAAAAGAGGAGCGGGCCAACTCAAGATTTTACAGATTTGCCTCCCCCGCCTTGATCGTCTTGATAGCTGTTTTAATTGGCCACTGGACATCGCTGAAATATGAAAATGGGATTGAAAATTTTAAATTGGACAAAGCTCAAAATCAAATCGAGCATTTCAAGAACTCCAAATCGTTCCAATTATATAATCAGATCAAACAACAAATTACAATGGATGAAGCCTATCTTGATAAGCTAAAAAGTAACCCGACCTTTCTTCATTTGAACCTTAAAGAACTTTCAAGAATTACACCGGAACAGATAAAACTGGATATGTACGATTTTAAAGCAACACCGCAAAAACCGGAGCTGTTTCTCAGTGGTAAAACCATGTCCAATGATCCACCGCCGGAAATTATCCTGGCGGAATTTATCGCCCGGTTGGAAAACTCGCCGTTTTTCGAAAATATCGAGATAAAAAAATACTCCAAACAATTCAAAGGTGATCAGTTCATCCTCGATTTCCAAATAGAAATGAGCGCGGTAATATGAAGCAGAGACATATCATAGTTATCTCAATTTGTCTCTTCATGATCGCCACATGGTACGCTTTACTGGTGATGCCAACCAAACACAAGTTTGCCGAATTACAAAAGAATCTATATAATGCCAATCTCCAAATCAGCGACTTTCGGAAAATCATGATGATTGCCCCTGAGTTTTACAAAAATCATGAGAATATAAAGCGTCAAAAATTACAGCTATCTTCCCAATTATACTCAAAAGAAAACCTCATGTCACTTTTTGATGAGCTGGAAAACATGGCCATAAAGAATCGGCTGAAAGTTATTGAATTTACTCCATCAGTGGAAGAACTACTCAGAATAAATCATCTCTTGCCGGATGATAATAAACCGCAGACACTCAATATTATCATTACGATAAGCGGCCAATTAGCGGATATCGGAACATTTGTAAAAGGTGTTGAATCGGAGAATTTTTATCAGGGGGTTGATTTCTGTAGAATTCTAAATTCAGTTGACGGCCAAATAAATTCAAATTTTGTATATGGATTCAAAGCTGTCCTTGGAGCGATAAGGAAACCATAATGGAAACCGGGAAAAGGAAAAAGATCGTCTATACATTATTTGCTCTTGCTGTTATCTTTGGCTTTTACAATCTTTACATTGGCTTTGATAAAAATAATGCTAAGCTGGCTCCGGTTTCTCAGCAACAACTGGCTCCTCAAATAGTAATGCCGGCCAAAACAATTGATATTGAGCAGTACTCAACATTAAATTGGGGACGCGATCCATTTTACTGGGCCAAAAAAGGTAATATCCCGGTTGTGTCAGATAAAGTACAAATAGGCTGGATTCTTAATGGAATTCTTTTTAATAAACAAACGCCATCCGCTGTCATAAATAAAAAAATCGTTAGCATCGGCGACAAAATCAACGGCGCCAAAATTATAGATATTTCAAAAACCGAAGTTACATTGGAAAAAGAAGACTCTGAAATTTTCACCTTACAAATAACCAAGGATAAATCATGAAATCTAAAATATTACTATACTTGATTCCATTTCTCCTCTTCCCTATTCTTATTTTAGGTGGGCCGATTGATCTGGATAAAAAAATATCGCTTCAATTCGAAGAAGTTCCAATTTCTACTATCCTGACCATGCTTGCCCGTCAGCATAATTTGAATATTGTACAATCGTCAGAGATTTCTAAAGAGATCTCTTTGCAGCTTGATAATGTCAGTCTCGGTGACGCTCTCAATGCTATCCTTGCTTCCAACGGTTATAACTATTTTTATTCGGGCGATATCATTGTGGTCAAGCTGCTGGAAATGGATGCTCCGGGTGAACTGTTTTCAAAAATATTTACCTTAAACTATCTGCATCCGGCAGCAGCAGTTAATGCTATTGGAAATATCCTCTCCCCAAAAGGCAAAATCAAAACAATAGAAATTCCCGGAGATTCCAAAGCTGGCAAAAATACCGCTGTCCCGACACAAATATTGGTTATTGATTATCCTGAGAAAATCATCCAGATAGAAAATTTAATCAATGAAATCGATATTTCTCAACCTCAAATTGCCATTGAAGTCAAAATGATCGAAACCAGCATTGATAATGAAGAAAATATTGGTTTCTCCTGGCCCGCCAGTATCGGCTCGCGATTTCATGGCCTGTCGACCTCATCGGTCACATCAACAACAACCCAATCAAGTTCGGAGGCGATAGCTCAAAAGAATTTATCTGCTGGAAACTGGCAATGGGGTATTTTATCGATTGAAGAAGCCAGTATCATGATGAATTTTCTGGATAAACAGGGAAATTCAAAGCTGTTATCCAATCCGCGCATAACCACCCTGAACAACTATGAAGCAGAAATAGAAGTAACCACCATTGTTCCGATTCAAACAATAAATCGCTTTAGTGAAGGTGGTTCGGTACAAGATATCGTTTCCTATCAGGATGAAGAGATCGGTATCACCTTAAAAGTTACTCCGCATATCTGCGAAAATGGTGAGATCATGCTTGATGTTGAGCCATCGGTAGCCGAAATAATCGGATATGCAGGACCGATAGATAGTCAAAAACCGATCACATCACAACGATCGGTGAGTGCCCGCATCATAGTCAGAGACAAAGAAACCGCGGCTCTGGGCGGACTTATGAAAGAGAACAAAATCGAGACTGTTCAGAAAGTTTTCCTGCTGGTATCAATTCCAATTATTGGAAATCTATTTAAGCATAAAACAACACAAACGAACAATACGGAATTGATCATCCTGATAACACCAACTATTCTGAACAGATAAATTATTGTTTGAAAAGAAAATATCTTTTTGATCGGTTCAGCCATGCATAGACACATATTGCCAACAAGCCAAAATCCCTATATAAAAGCGATAAAGCATTTTCACGGGCTCTGGAACTGACCGTAAAACAGCCGCACTCCAGATCGACTCCGCGAATTACATTTATTCCAATAGCAATAATAAACACAATCGTAAGGAAACTGATGATAAGAATTCCGCCTTCTTTGTACAATCCAAGGATAACAGAAATACCGCAGATCAACTCCAGCCAGGGAAGAATAATGGCAACAAGATTGACCAGGTCGCCCGGCACCAGATGATAATTATATACTATTCTGGCAAACTCGGACGGGTGTGATATTTTGTCGAGTGAGGCATAAATAAATATCCCACCTATCACCAGCCTAACCAGCAACGACAAATAATCATTTTGCATAAATTTATTCAATCCCGACAACCTACTCCTCCAGCTCGACTGGTAATCCGGCATTAACCCAGTCGTTCCAGCCACCGTAAAATATTTTTACATCCCGGTAGCCATACTGAACCATATCCAGGCCCAAATACAATGATGATTCGCACTCGGACCCGGAACAATAGATAACTATTCGGGTATCGTGAGATATTTCAATTGCCTTATTTTCCCAATAAAGATCGTAATCTTCGTCAGGAAGATAATCGTAAGGTATACTAACTGCCCCTTTTACACGATTTATCTCAAAATCTTCCGGATCACGGGCATCAATGAACAAAACTCCCGGCGTTTGAAACAAGGCTGCCGCTTCATCAAGCGAGATAAATGGAGGGTCACCCTCCTCCGCCGATGGCGGAACGGCCGCTTCAGAACCGCCCGATGCGGGCCAGTTACCGATAAGCGGAATACCGTTATCACTTACAAAATTGAATATGACACTGATTAAAATTGATAATAATAGCAGCATCGCTGTCTGTCTTAGCCTCTTTGTCATTAATGCTTTTACGTCATTCAACCTTTTTCGTTCAAACTTTTTATATGACCTATAAATAATATTATATATATCGGCAAAGTCAATTCCGAATATATATATATGTTATATTATTACTGTACAATAATAAAGGATTGGCTATATTAACCAATCCTTTATATATCTTATAAATCAATCTACAAAAATATAATTAACTTGTTTTGACCGCTTCTTTCTTTCTGAGATCAAGCAGTTCATACTTTCCATCGATAATCATCGATATCACAAAGGCAAATTTTTGCGGATTGAGTCCTTGCAATCCAAACGGATGCCAACAATCCTTTACGGGAACATCGGCATATTCAATCGGTTCTTTTCTTCTCGGCATCAAACAATCCCCTTCCTTTCCCGGATAAATTATCCAGAGATAATGGCGTGCTCAGTGGGGTTCTAAATCTTATATATTTATTTACCACCTCCTTTTGGAGTTGCATAGAATTCAAATAATTTTACACCTCAATTGCGCTTCAAATTTCTATGAAGCACTTTGGCGGTAAAAGAAGTAATCAAATAACCGGGCAGAAATTAGTTATCAAACGAGAGTCTTATGAATTTAAAAAGTCCTTGCACTTAAACAGCTTACGCTATTCAGGCGCAATTCCTGCCTAATTCATTTTAAAAATTAGCGCATCAAAAGTCAAGATTTAAAAAAATATACGCATATTTTGCGTTACAACCACCCATAGAAATAAAAAACCCGACCAACAACATCGCCGGTCGGGCTTATAAAAAAACATTCTTTCATAGATAGCTACTTCAGCAGAATCATTTTTCGAGTCTGCACAAAATCACCGGCTTGTATTCGATAGAAATAAATGCCAGTCGGTGCTTCAGCCGCATCCCAATTCACCGAATAGTGCCCGGCCGATAAATATTGAGAAATAACTGAAGTAACCTTTTCACCAAGAATATTGTGAATTTCAAGCGTAACATATTC
>DAOUVS010000051.1 GCA_030667525.1 Candidatus Zixiibacteriota bacterium
TACCTTCAATCGGTTTTATATCTAAGATAACAGAAGACTCACCAATTGGCTCAGGTGATATCACTCAATTTAGTTTATTGATTGTATCATTGATACTTGCTTACTATCTAAGCGGTGGGAAATTTCATTCTTATGGTTTTAAACTTACCGCCATTAAAAATCTGATTAGGCCAATTCTTATCAGTATTCTCTCGGTTTTACTCTTTTTTATCACTATGAATATTCTTATGGCGACGATGGGGCTTAAACCTGATGAACTGGGCGGTTCCGGTATGGACAAATCGATACCCAATTTCCTTATAACAATCGCCCTTTTCGCCAGTATTTGTGAGGAGATATTTTATAGAGGACTGATTTATAGTTTTCTTGAACCATTGAAGAAATATGGATTTAGATTTTTCAAATCATATCTTAGTCTGCCGGTAACAACCTGTGGTTTTATGTTTGGTCTTGGCCATTTATGTCTGCTTGGCAAGATGCACTATGTGGTTGTTATTGGTATTGTTGCTGCGGCGACATTATTGGGGTTTATTGCCGGATATTATCGTGAAAAAACCGGGAGTATTCTGCCGGCTATTGCCGCTCATATAACATTTAATTTAGTCGCTTTTGGTATCCCGACAATTATGATGTCAACTATGGGGTGAGCAACTTTAAGTTATTCAAATATTTTCCAAATTAAAATAAAAAAAAGGGGAGCCGTATTTCGCTCCCCAAAATTGAACTAAATAATTGATAATCTACCAGGATGGGCACTCCGGTGCGGGGCCGGATTTATATTTAAAAGTGATCAAATAGACAATATCAAGAATATTTAGAAGGCCATCATGATTAACATCCATTCTGTCTTCCGGCGTCGGGCCAAAGTCCCCTTTATATTTGAAATTGATAAGATAAACAATATCAAGAATATTTACATTCAAGTCACCATCGAAATCGCCGCAGACATAATCGCAGATATCTCCTATACCATCTTCATCGAAATCCTGTTGCCAGGGATTATTATGAATTGGGCAATTATCGCAGACATCACCAACATTATCTGCATCGGTGTCTACCTGATCTAAGTTTGGATCATCATCACAGTTGTCACAAAGATCGCCGACATCATCACCATCAGTGTCGACCTGAGCAGGATTAAACAAACCGAGACAAACATCGCAGGCATCTCCATGACAATCTCCATCTTCATCTTCCTGTAAATCATTATAGTCATTTGGGCAGTTATCACAAAAATCATAGTAGCCGTCGGCATCGGAATCAGCATAATTTAGCGCGTTATTAGCATTGATCAGGCCATGACCATAATAAATGTCATAACCGGCAGCGCCGTAATCAACGGCGGTGCACTCCAATATTTCGCCCACTTCCGAAGAAGTCAGGGTTGGGTTGGCTGACAAAAGAAGAGCGGCCACTCCGGCCGCATAAGGCGATGAAAACGAGGTTCCCTGAACATAGGTATAATCGCCGGATGAATATCCATCAGAGCCGGTTCTATCGGTTGTATAAACGGAAACACCTGGTGCGGTCATACTCAAACCTGCCCCCCAACTGGAGAAACTTGCCAACGATCCATGGTAGGTAATGGCCGAGATCGAGTGCACATTTTCAAGAGATGATGGATATCCAAGAACAGCAACCGCATCATTACCGGCCGAGGCAAAATGAACCATTCCGTTATTATAGGCTATCAGATAAGCAGTTCCTATGGTTCCCGATGGAGAGCCATACGAGTTACTGTTATTGCTTACACGAGCACCCTCAGTTCTGGCCCAAGAAAGAGCATCGGCAGTCCAACTCATATCACCGGACCAGGTTCCATCGCAGGGAACAGCCGCCACGCCTACTCGGGCCGAAAGAACTTTGCATTCAGGAGCAATGCCAATCGTACCCAGATTATTATCAATTATGGCCGTAATGCATCCTGCCACAGCGGTTCCGTGATTATCACATGAATTTCCCGGATCGCCACCAGTACCATTCCCGGTAAAATCTTCCCCCGGCAGTTGATTGATATCGGGATGATCTTGCTGAATTCCTGTTTCCAGGACAAGTATCTTTATATCTGCGCTACCCCTTGTAATGTCCCAGGCTTCGGAGCCGTCCATATCGGTATCAACAACTCCGCCATATTGTCCGGTATTATGAATTCCCCAAAGGCTCGGAAATCCCGGATCATTGGGCGTATAATCAGTCCGACCGGTAAACTGCATATCCGGCTCCGCCCAAAGAATCCGTGGATCCTCGGCCAGTCTGTTGGCTATCGCCAGAACATCGAAGCCGTTCCGCGAATCACTTCTTAATTGATAAGCCATCGGTAAACCGCTAAAATTATTTTTTATAATACTTAACTCGGGAGCCAATGTTTGCAGAATCGATTCGGACTCAGGAAGATATTCATCTTTGAAACCGACAATAATATTGGGCGTTACGGCCAGCCATCCAAAATAGACACCATGAAAAATTGGCGAGGCAAATTCAATCTCATCTGATTGAAGAAGAGCCTCAATCTTTTCATAGGCCATGTTCTTATCAGCAAGACCAGAAACCAAACCTACTCTATGGCAGTTTCTAATTCCGATTGATTCGGTCCAGTCAACTGCAAGATCGGCTGTTTCAAAAACAGTGGAACGTTCGAATAACTGTTCATCAGAGTTATAAGAAATCATTATCTGTTTGGTATCCAGCTCAAGATCCAGCTTTTCATCAAAATAATAATATGCACTGGGTGGGTCAACTTCTGCATAAAGTATGGTATGCCCGGAGAAGAGAGCAAATAAAATCAATAGTAATAATTGACTTGCGGTTTTTGAGATAATTGATCGACTCATTTTTTGTTCCTTTATATTATATACTCTTAATAATCGGTTATTTAAATATTACGTTTATATAATTATATTTATTTGCTCATTTAAACTCATATTTTTATTTTCCATCCTCAGGGACAAACCGGATCCGGGCCATCTTTGTATTTGTAATTAATGAGGTACACAATATCCAAAATATTAACCAGATCATCATTATTTACATCGGCTGATTCCAATGGGTCAGGAGCAGTGCCGCTTTTATATTTATAATTTATTAAGTAAACGATATCTAAAATATTAACCAGTTTGTTACCATCGGTATCTCCACACAGAAAAGGTAATTGAATAGTCCCATTTACCGCCGCCGGCTGATAATCGGCAATATCGGAATAAAACATTCTCTGGTACGAGCCGATATCATCCAAATCAAGAATAGTCGGAGAGGAACCAATCTCACTTAGTATAGTAAAATAAAGATTAACAATAACGCCCTCACCCGGATCCAAAGCGGTAATATTTTGAATTAGTTCAACGGCTAAAAAACCACTGCCAATATTATGAACCTGTTCTATAAACTCATCCATACGGCATCCGTCGGTGGAAATCGAATCAAATGAAACCTGAAGTCCGCCGGAATATGAAACAGGAATAACAACTTTTTTAAGCGGAACCATATTTCTAATATATATCGGAATTTCAACAGAACTCCCGACTTCGCCCTGAATATTACCGGCAATCATTGTGTCGGCGACGACAATAATGAAATCGTTTTCTACTAATTGAATCAATTTGCCACCGGAATTAATTTCGACAACGACATCATAAATCCCGGGTAACTCATAAGTATGCGATGGTGATTGAATATAAGATTGCTGGCTATCGCCAAAATCCCAGCTCCAGCTATCAACAACAAGCTCTGTTTCACCGGTAAAATTCACTTCGTGAGGCACGATACCAAAAGATTCATCGATCGAAACAATAATTCTTTCCGGTTCAATATTCCGGATCAAAAATTCTGCCATCGGGCTACAGCCGCTCCACGGGCAATATAAATCGTCAATTGTGAACCAGGCATTTAACGACCCGCCCCATCCATAATTAAAATGGTACTGCAACAGCCCGCCGGTATCGCGATAGCCATCACAGACAATTGAATGACTATATATTCTGTACTGCATCGGTCGTCCGGCTTCAATTTCGTCGCGGATTATTTCATACCAGTTGACAACGTCGTGGGCGGAACGATACTGTATATTAATGTTGCCCTTATATTTGAAGTATGAAGGGAAAACATTAAGCGCCCAATCGGTATAGGCTCCAGAACCGCAGCGACCATAATCCATACTAAAGGCGACTCCAACCTCGTAGTTGATTTCGGCCAGATTAGCCGGGTCATCATCCCAAATATATGAGTCAGAAAAATCGGCGGAAAGATTCTCACCGGGAGTACCTTCTTCATTGCATGACTCATCGCCGTCCCAATAATACGCTTTTGAACCTTCTCCGGCTATTGGCCACTCCCAAAATCTTAGAATCTGAGCCGAGGCGGTGGCCACACAACCAACAACGGTTCGGCCGCCATCACCCATCGGGCAAAGATTATTGTACGGTGCACCCTGATGCCAGGCAGTAGTTAGCAATGGTCCACCCACTGCCCGAGTTTTTTCGCCTGAGTTATATTGAATTAAAAAATCCTTTTCATTCAAAAGATAATTATCCCAATCATCTAGATAAATAAAATCGTGGTCAGACCGATTATCTCTGGTTGAGTATTCAAGGCTGCCGAAATAATCTTCAAAACGATTTAATCGATCAGAAAGAACATCCTGTATAAGAAATAGCACTCCCTCCGGCTCATCGAAATCAATTATGCTGTTGTCTGAGCTAACCAGAACCGGCGGCAGTTCCATTAGAACCGGAACCACCACAAAACCGTCTGGAGTTATCTCGTAATAACGGGCCATTAAAATTCCATCCTGCGAAATCTCTTTTATCCCGGAAATTACCGGATTATCAACACCGCCCCAATTTCCGTTGGTCTGAATATTTAGGGCCAGCCAGTTCTGGCAAACCAAAGACATTTCATCAGAATTGGCCAGTTCTGCAGATGTTTTTGTAGGGAAAGTGAAAAGTAATAGAATTAAAACAAATTTCAGCAGAATAAAATTAAAGGTAAACTTCGCGGGGCAGGATATCTTCATATGTACTCCATCAATCAATCGATGTAAAAAAGCATGTAATTTTTGACACATAATAAATATACCTGAAAGACTATTTTTGTCAAGAATTAAGCTCTTTGATTGCATCAGGAATTAAGAGATTTATTTATACATGTGACTTGGTATAAAAAGATAAAAGGAACTCCTTCCCTCACTAAAGGAGTTCCTTTATCCCCACCTCTTAATTACCCTTCACCGCCATATACAAAGAGCAACTAACTTCATAGCCTTATAGTATCAACTTGCATACCAAAATTGATTTAATTTTAATTTTGCGACGTAACTTATTGTGTTTCATGTAGATTAAAATAATAAAGCGAAATTCGGATTCTGTATTATATAACCTGCAGACGCATTAACTGCGCCCGATTATGGTAACAAGAGACTATCGGCAAACAATCCCATTGACTTATAACAGGTTACAAGACACAACGCCTGCGCCGTAAAAAATAGAAACAGCGTTATTTATACGCCTTATTCACTCCTTATAACGATATCTTGTTTATCTGTGAACAGATCACAATGATACATCTTAATTATTCAAAACAATTTATGGCATAATAGGGTTTAAAATATTAAACTTGACTTCGTAATATTATTTAATAGCTTGGAAATATTACTTTTTTAAAAACCTAACTAAACGGAGGACGTAATATGCAACGTTTACTCATTGTCCTTGGCTTAATGCTTCTCTGCTTTTCGCTTGCTAATGCCCAGACACCCAAGGTCGGTATTGGCGTTTTTGGCGGAATGAATATGCCGATTTTGCAGGATGATCAAGGTAATGGTACAGTCTTTGGTCTCAAGGCAAAATTGAAAGTGATCCCGGTTATTTTGTTGGAACCGAATATAACTTTCGGTAAATGGGGCGAACCGGACCCGTTTGAAGGTGTTGTTTTGGGTTCAGGCTCAAAAATCACCTCATTTGGAGTTGATGCTGTTCTTGGCGGCACTCCCGGTATGGCCGGTTTTAAGCCATTCTTTCTTGTCGGAGCCGGAATATACACCGTCAAAAATGATGATACCGGATATGAAGAAAGCAAATTAGGCTACAGCGCCGGACTTGGAATTGGTATCGGGGTCGGACCAAAAATGGATATCGATATTAGCGGCAAGGCAATATTCGCACCTCAGGATGGTGGCGCCAAAAAGGCGATTTTCATCACCGGCGGATTAACCTATTACCTAGTCGGTTTATAAAGGAGGTGTTTGAAATGAATAAACATAAATCTATATTAGCTATCCTCGGGTTAATTCTTATCTGCCTTGTTTTTGTCGGCTGTAAGGATCTTCTGATTTCAGGCACATTTGTTTTTGTCGAGACCTTTGAATATACGGCTGACAACGATTTTTATTTCTATCAGGTAGATATAACCAAAAATCCTGATTGGGATGAACATAAGGATAAAATTGATTTTGTTGATGCCGTAGGCGTTGAATTTTTTATTACCAGCACAGAGACTACTGATGTGACTTTTAATGCTTATATCGATCGTTTTGACGGCATAATCGCTCCGCCGGCATCGCTTCCCGGCTCAGAGACGCAAATCATAGATGATTTGACAATTTCACCCGGCGTATCGCATATTACTTACAAGCAATCGCTCGGCTTTTTGACCGGACTTGACAGTCTAAAGGCATACGCGAAACTTGGTCAGTTTAATTACTATGGAATGGCCTCGGGGAACACCGGCGGGACCTTTACAATTGACTCAGCCAAAGTGGTTGTTACCCTTTCCGCCAGCGAATAATTACTGTAAATTTTTAAATGAATTAAAGCGGGGTTCAAATGAACCCCGCTTTTTTATGCAGTTTATTTGTGATTAATAAAAGATATTCTTTGAAAAATAAATGGTTTTCCGGGCGATTGATTTTTTTAGTTCATTTTTGCAATCGATCAATCTGTTTTTTAAGATTATTCAGTCCGATGGCCAGTATTGAATCCTGACCTATTCTCAAATCGGCTTCATTTGCATAATAGTTGGCACTGTCATAATTGTTTTTTAAGGCGTACGCATTGGCCAGCCAGTAATAACCAATCGGTAGCGAAGAATCTACCTGTTTTATTCTTTCGGCATAAACGATGCAGGAATCATATTGCTTAAATAAAGTAGAAACATAGGTCAGACCCTCAAGGATAATTATACTTGAATCATCAAGCTGATATGCCTTTCGCAGATCTTTTGATACTTTTTCTTTCTGATTCATATTTAAATAAATCATCGCCCGCTCACGATACAACTGCGAAAAATACCGCCGTAGTTCAATTGTCCTGTCGATATGATCCAAGGCTCTTTCATAATCACCCTGAAGATAATATAATCGCGACAAGGCCCGCTGATAACTGTCATCAAATTTATCCGGTTTTACCGTTTGCAAAATCGTCGCGGCCAGCTCAATATCTCCGACATCCATAGCATCCATGGCGTCATTGCACTTTATTTCCTCAGGATAATAAGTATGATACTGGTATCCCAGTTGTCGGGTTTTATCGTCATCGCCAAGTTTTTTGTAATAATCATAAAGAATTATTATTCCGGCAATTGTCTTATGAGAATCAAGTTTTATTAGTTGCTCAACATACTCTATTGAGGCCTGACGATTGAGCGTTGTTAATAAATATGGTACCGGCGAGATAGATAATAATAGTACAATTGGAATTAAATATTTTTTCAACGATTCAATAACCGAATCATCAAGCAGTATAATAAAAAGTAATGTAATCGAATATGGAGTCAGGGCAAACAGATCCCAATCACGAGCCATCCCCAATTTTGGATCAACTAAAAACAAAAACAACAAACAGCCGACCGAACAGAGAGTCAGGAAGAATGCTTTTCTATGATTAAATATCGATCGTATATTTCTTAAGCCCAAAACAAAGACAAGAATAAATAGCGGTGCAATGAGAATAAATTCATTCAAAATATCAAATAGATGCACCGGGCTAAAAACAGTATTCAGAGGATCGCCAGGTTTAGCAAATATTAGCGGGATAAACATATCCTCGATATAAAGATCAGTAAAATATTTATATAATACCGCAGATATCATCCCCAGAGAAACAACCGTTATAACGGTGCAAATTAATTTCTTATAGCGCTGATAAAACAGAAACCCTCTCCCCTGACTCAATGTAACAAAAATAACAGCCGGCATAAAAATTGACATTTGCATATGAAAAGCCATTCCAATCAGTAGAACAGCCCATGCTATCACTATCCCTCGTTCATATTTATAATATTTCAGGCAGAAATATATTAAGGCAACATGAAAGACCCAGACTATATGATAATGCTCAGCGTATCCAAAAAACAAAAGCAATGTTCCGGAAAATATCGACGAGGTAAATATAATCAAGCGTTTTATTTTATTTTCTGTCGCAACCCGGGCGATCAAAAAGAAAAACCAAACAGTTACCAATCCTGAACCAATCGATACTATCTGAAAAGCGAGCAGTGCCCCCTCGGCATGTTCTCCACCGATCAGTGACTTGACAATGATCATAAACTTGGCGACGCCGATTTCGCTCCATTTAAATATCCCCAGTTCGCCCCATTTGAAAAACATCCCGGTCGCTGGGGTGAGATCTTTTATCAGAATATAGCAGTCGCCGAGAAAATGTGTTTGCGCGACATTGAAAATAAAGATTAATGTAATAATTATAACAAATATGGCACGGTTGATAAGGGCATGTGGTCCATCGAGAAACAGTGTTGAAAATCTCTGCGCCAAAAAATCGCTCCAATTTGCCGCTCCTCTAAAAAGCGGTAAAAGCAAAGCAATCATCGAGATAATAAAAAACAGGATAGTGTAATAATCAGGAAGATATATGAGATGATTAAAGCCCCAATACCGTCCGGCCGGATCTAATAATGGTAATATTCTTATCAGGACCAGTCCGATCATAAAAGAATAAATAACCGAATGTGATACAACTTCTGGTTTTGTTGCCTTTTGCTTCATAATAATTTAATAAGCCTAATATATTTTATCACTTTTAAATATATCCAATATAACTCTTCATTTCAATTTAATTTGTGGCTGTCCGCAATAGTATCATAGCAAATCTACCAAAAATCCTGAAATCGTTTTATAAACAAAATTGAAATCAGCTGAAAGGTTAAAATAAACCAAAGAGCTGATTTAGTTTTTTCTTTAAATCGAATCTCTAACTCAGATGCAACAAAAATCAAAACAAGCGGCATCATAAATATCCATAATCGGCCGACCTCGCTTTTAGTTTTCCCAAAAACCCCAAGTAAAATAAATATCAGTATAACTATTGCATAAAACAGATTTTGTATATTGAACTGACCTTTAACTATTTCTAAAATCTTTTGTCTGCCACCGGCCAAAAACAGTATTGCCACCGGCAATCCAATCCAACATATAAACTCAATATAATTTAAGATACCATATAAAGCGATGTTTGATAAACTATTATCCCAATTCTTCCATGCCTGATGAAAAGTCATGGCATTTTGATAGCGAATAAAAATATTGTAATCAAGAAGTATCCAGAAGAGTAATTGAGCCAATATCCAGCCGGTTACGAATCCAACAAGAAACCGTCCGAATGATTTTAATTTTTGATCCGGTTCTGAATAACAATTAATATAAGCTGCCGCGATCAATAATCCCATCGGTAAAACAAGAAGCAACGAAAATGAAAAATAAAGTGCAAAATAAATAAAGGCACCCGAAAGGACATAGAGTGGGATATTGTTTCTTTTGCATCCGCTCAATATCAATAACAATCCACTGACAAACAGCAAAGGATATAATACCTGATCAAGGTGAAGAGTAACCAATGTCACACTGGGGATAAACAGATACATAATGCATGGCAAAATAGCTCTATCGCTTTTCAAAAACATCCGCCCAAAATAATAAAGTGGAATAATCACCAAATATGCAAGCAAAGGGTATAGATATGAAGCGAAATTACTCAGTCTCTGCAACCGGATTGCCGGATCGGTCGACGGTAAGATCATATTCGATAATTTTTCGGTCATCATATAAAACAAAAGATGACCTGGTGGTTTGGTTTGAACAAACTTCAATCCGTCATTCTGTTGAAGAATAACTTCATAGTACAAAGTTACATCTTTCAACTCCGGCTCCGTAGCAGCAATCTTTGCAAACTCTGAATGCCCGGTCGTAACCATTCTCTCTCTGATACTGTCGATTCCCCTGCCTTCCATAAGGCCAAATCCCATTTGGATCATATATCCCAAAATAATAAGAAGCAGCAGATTTCGTTTATGATATTCGGGTCGGTTCAGGATACTTGAGATAACAAAATATGAAATTATGGCCATTGGAATCAATAGCCCCATATAAATCAGCGGCTTGTCAGAATAGTTCATAAAGTGCCAGAAATATCCCGGGATAAACTGAAATATATCAATCTTTAATAATAGAATTAACCAGTATAAGATTGAGGCGCTTACGATAGTTCCTAATAATATTCGATTCTTCATAAACAATTCTTTTGATTTATGGTGCTTTTGAACCGCTGCCAATCAGATTTATCATATTAAGTAACTGTTCGCGCTGACTATTATAAATATTTGTACCTTCAGTTTTCTCAATAAAATTGGTCGAAAACCATTCGATAATACAATCACTCCATACTTCTGATATTTTTAAAAAGGGTATTATTAAACCAATCACTGCCAACAGTAAAAAAGTGATTGAGTATCCCGCAGGCAAAAATATCAGATGATTAAACCCCCAGGTTTGAGATTCAGGATGCAGATATGGTATTAATCGAATCAGAGTTAGTGCCAGCAGAATTATATAAGGAATCCAGAAATGTTTGTCGAATTTGTTCATAAACTCTTTCTGTCCATATTGTACTTATCAACAACCTGTCGAATGGCGGCGATATGCTCGGGCGTAGTTCCACAGCAGCCACCTATTATACTTATCCCGATATCAAGGAGTCGATGACACTGTTCAGCCATAAATTGAGGTGTCTCGGAATAAACTGCCTCACCATTTTTTAATTCAGGTAAACCGGCATTCGATTGTATGATAATCGGAACGGTGGCATATTTTTTAAATTCAGTTGCTATTCTAATCATATTATCAATACCGTTGCCGCAATTAGAACCAATTATATCAGCTCCAAATTCAACCAATTCGCGGCATGCCTGCTTGATGCTAACACCCATAATTGTGAAAAACCCATTAGGTGTCGTATCAAAAGTCATAGTTGCGATAATCGGGATATCAGAAGAAAATGATTTAACCGCATTAATCGCCAGTTTGGCTTCAACAATATCAGTCATCGTTTCAATACAGATTATATCGACACCCACATCAACAGCGATTTTTATCTGGCGTTTGAATGATTCCAGCATCTCTTCGGGATCAGTGTCACCATACGGTTTTAATATTCGTCCGGTCGGTCCGCATGAAAAAGACAGATAAGCCGACACACCGATAACTTTGCGAACCGATTGAATAGCTATCCTATTTATTTCTTCTGTTTTATCTTCGAGAGAATACATCGCCAGCTTTAGTGGAGAGCCACCAAAACTATTGGTTTCAATTAAATCGGCCCCGGCATCCAAATATGATTGCGCCACCTCTTCCAGTATTGTATGGTTTTCGAGATTTAGTTTTTCCGGGCACTGGTCCATTTTAAGGCCTTTATTGAAAAGCATCGTACCCATTGCACCATCGCCAACCAGTATTTCGCCCGCTTTTATTCTATCGAGTATATTTTTCATTTGGTTTTATCTTTTATTCACCGTTAGGATATTCCCAATAACCGCTTGACCGTTTCCACCGCACTGATACCATCGAAACAGTACGCATCGGCTCCGATCTCCCTGGCATATTCCGAACTCAACGGTGCCCCGCCAACAATGATTTTTATCCGATCGCCGAGTCCTCTTTTTTTAGCCAGATCAACCACATCTTTCATACCGATCATCGTCGTGGTCAAAAGAGCGGAAAGTCCGATTATATCTGCATTTTCTTCTTCAGCGGTATCGATAAATTTTTCAGGGGTGACATCTTTTCCCAAATCGATAATGTCAAACCCGGCTCCTTTTAGCATAATGCCAGCCAGATTTTTCCCAATATCATGCAGGTCACCTTTCACAGTTCCTATAACAACTTTGCCGATCGACGGAATACCTTCTCTGATCATCAACGGTTTTAATAAATCCATCCCGGCATACATCGCCCGGGCGGCAAGTAATACATCGGGTAAAAATATCTTATGGAGTTTAAACCTCTCCCCTACGACGGCCATCCCGGCAATAAGACCATTGTCAAGAATGTCTTTTGGTTCTCTTTTTTCATCAATTGCCTGTTGAGTCAGTCTGGCTACCGCCTCGGTGTTTCCGGCTTGAAGATTATTTGCTAATTCCTCATATATATTCATACAATTTTCTTTCGTAATTAATTCTATGAGTTATTAAATTATTGGCCACCTTGATTCATTCTTTCGATTATACCGTTGGCAAAAAGAGTATAACGTAAGGTATCATTATTAATATTAAAGTAATAATACTGGAATTGATCAAAATCTTCAATTAGTTTTTCGGTCGCAACATTATTCATATTTGTAATATAATTATCCAAAAACAGCTGAAAATCGACAAATTCTACTCCCGGGATATTTTTTAGTTTGTTCATCAATTTATTCTCATAATACTTAATCGGTAAAGTTGTCCCGTTAAAAGAAATGACACCAACAACATCAGGAGAAACCGGATCGGTCCCAATTACAATAAAATTTATTCCGCGCTTGGCCATGTACGATTCAGGAGCACTCTTTTCATGACCAATACGTCGCCGGAATTTGAGCCGTTGGTGTGCAATAAATTCATCGGTTAAACCGGCATGACATTCGATAGCAACAGGAAACTCAGCATAATATACTACCATTGCCTTAGCCCCATAATAACCAACAACCATATCGAGTCCAGCAATACATTTTTTTATTCGTTCGCCATCTATTTTGGCCTGTTCAATTTTTTCGTCTGGGTAATAGGTCCGTTCATCAATAATTCCACTGATAATTGCATCTTCCTGCGCAAAATGATTCCACCGAAATAAAACCGAAAAGACAATAAATAATCCAATTCCAAATTTGAATATAGTTTTAATATTCAATGAAAGCAGTACTGTCTCTAATATAAGAAAGCAAATAGGAGCAATCGGGATAAAAAAGCGGGCAAACATAAAATCCCCGCCAACCCGAACTACATAAAATATAAAAGGCACAATAAATAAAATGGTCAACAGCCAGACGCGATGATATTTTTCTGATATCGATTTCTCCGCTTTAAAATGATTAAACAATCGCGGAATGGTCCAAGCTATCGCCGGGAGCAGAAGAATCAGGGCGTAATATGTTTTTATATATGTCCAAAAGTAAATAAAACCCTGAGAGTACCATGAAAGATAAGCCGACTTGGCATAATATGTATTTGGGAAAGGGTACCCGTAATAAGAATAACGAATGATCCAGTACGGCAGATAAATTATTACTAATGGTACTAAATAATAAATCATATTTGGCAAAGGTTTTTTGCTTCGCAGATAAATATACGGCAGTGCCATTAGATAAAATATCATCGCATCGGGTCGTGATAACACCGCTAGTATCATTATAATTCCAGCGACAAGAAATAACTTTTTTGATTCTGCTAAAATCAAAATGGCAAAAGCCAGGGTTACCAGAAAAGTGACCCAGGCTGTCTCCAGACCGGATGTAGCCCAAACCTGAGAATCGTATTGAAGCATTACTGCTATCGCCGCCAATGGAAACAGAATTGATTTTGTTGTTGACCGGTTCGATAGCTTTACTGATAGATAAATTAGGATCAAAAATGTAAATAAGTATGAAACAATTCCAACAACCTGAGTAAATATAATCGGCTCCAAACTAATTAGCATAGCACCAGCGATTAAAACTGTCCAGAGAAAATTAGTGTACCCTTCAACCGTTTCACCAACATTATAAACCAAACCAAAACCATCAATCAGATTTTTGGCGTAGCGAAATGATATAAAGGCATCATCACCTACCCATGCCAATGAGATCGCTTGGTACAAACCGTATAATCCGGCCAAAATAACAAAAGCCCAGACTAATTTCTGTATTGATGCACTAATTCCGGAATTGGTTTCAATTGCTAAAGCATCTGAGATATTCGGGGAATTAAGATTATTATCTTCAGACATTATTTACTCCCCGGAATCGAAAAATCTCTGCTGCGGCATGAATGGTCCGCGCAGTCGGCACATAAAATATAATCATCAGGAAAATCAAATATCTCTTTTTTGCCCGCCACAAGGACACCGCTAATTGATTTAATCGGTTCCATCAGAAAGCTCTCTTTCAGTTCTATCCCGATTTTTTCAGGATTTATAAAATCAAACAGTTTTCTCTGGCCGCTGATATGCCAGCCACAGTAGCCGGGGCTAAAACGGGTGGCAACTTCCAATGTTGAACTGTTTTTTATGCTTAAACTATCGGCGAAAGTCTGTTCGATAAATATCGCCGCCTTCTCAACACCCTCCGATGCAGCCGAATCAAGCATAGAGGCCAATGCAAAATCTTTTAGCTCAAAGAGTCTTGATATTTCGTCGCAAATTTCATAACCAATACCGACGGCGAACAGAGCGAGCTTGTTAGATAATTTATAGATATTTTCAAGCGGGGTTTCAGTCCCGTTTTTTCCATTGCCATAATAGATA
>DAOUVS010000098.1 GCA_030667525.1 Candidatus Zixiibacteriota bacterium
AATATCATGACGATTATTTCTATCCATACTGTTTGAAAATCAAGGGTGATATTTATTCATGCGATGAAGCGAATAAAGAAAAAGCATCGGAAATATATCGATTAATTTTGACCGACTACAGCAATTATCCTTTTCTTGGAGAGATCAGGAAAAAACTCCAGGAACTTGAAGGATATGTTTCTACCGGCTGAAAATTAATAATCTGAGGGAATTTTTTCCTGAGTCGCTTTCTGCGATCTCAATTGAATTTCCAGATTTTCAATTCTCTTTTCATACCCTTCGATTCTGCGTTTTTTCATCTTGGTGGTTGTCCTGATTAAAAGAGCCAGAGAAATCAGCATAAAAAGAACCGAATTGATTTGACGGAAAATCATTCCATAATTAAAAAGAGAATCCATAAACGCCGCAATTCCAAGTAAAAACATAATTGTACACCAGACAAACATAAGGCCTCCTAAATATATTTCTGCCGATTTGAATTGGTATCGACTTTTTCCTTGTTAATCGGCCATTTACGTTTATATTTGAGCCAATAATTTGAAGATATTTTTAGGCGAAGCTGATTTTTTAGCCGAAAAATAATATCGGCAGTATAATATAGGAACCCAAGGAGGACTTATTGGAAACCCAAATGAATAATACAACCAATGGTTTTGATCGTACCAACGCTATTATTGCCGTAATTGTTTTTCTTTTCACTTTTGTTGTTTACCGGCTGACTGTTGCCCCCACCCTTTCTTATTGGGACTGAGGTGAAATTATTGCCAGCGCCTATATCCTCGGAATTCCCCACCCGCCGGGATCGCCGGTTTTTGTAGTGCTGGGAAGGCTTTTTTCGATTCTCCGATAGCGGCCGATATTTGTTATCGAATAAATTTGTTATCTGTGGTGGCGTCAGCATTTACCGCCAGTTTTGGCTATCTTGTTGTTGTCAAAATTGTAAAACTATGGTATAAACCGGGCGAATTTACCGGCTGGAAAAGAGTTATCGGATACATCGGTGGTGTTGTCGGTTCGCTCTTTATGGCCTTTTCATTGACCAACTGGAGCAATTCGGTAGAAACCGAGGTTTACGGTCTGTCAATGATGCTTTTGACAATTATTTTCTGGTTGTCGCTTCAGTATTATGAAAATAACGGCACCACCAAAGGAATGCGTTTGGCGGTATTGATAAGTTTCCTGGCGATGCTTGGTGTTGGCATTCACCTGACGACATTTCTGATTATGCCGGTGGCGGCTATTTTTCTGATTCTAAAAAAGGATGCTCCGAGAAGAGCCTGGTTTGCAATTTGTACACTGATTGCGGCAGAACTGCTGGCGATTATCGCTTTTTCAGATATTCCTTTCGGATTTGAATATTTTGTTTTTGTCTCGGTGATTCTTATGGCGGTCACCGGCTGGTTGGTCTATCAGCATATTAATTGGTCGGTATTGATAGCTATTGTAGCCTTTTCTTTGATTATGATCGGATTTTATCAGTTTATTTACGCGGTTATTGGCGGTTTGGTCGTTTTGGTGATCATCGCTTTGGCCGCCCGTAAAAAGTTTGACTGGAAAACCGGAATGGCTATTTTGCTACTTGCCGCAATCGGTTTTTCGTTCCATCTGTTTATTCCGATCCGCTCATCTTTGAACCCCCGCATTGATGAAAATAACCCCTCACGTGATTTCGATACTTTTGTTAATTACCTTGACCGCAAACAGTATGGTAGTGAATTGATGGCCGAACGGATGTTTAATCGTCGAGGAACCTGGGCGCACCAAATGGGTCGGCATGCTCATATGGGTTTCTGGAGCTATTTTGAGGAGCAATACGGCTTCAATAAAATTTTTGGTCTGCTTTTTATTCTAGGTCTGTTTGGAACCTGGTTTGCGATTAAGAAAAAAATTGAAATTGGGTATCCATTTCTGATATTTCTTTTATTAAGCTCAATTGGGCTTGTGCTGTACATGAATTTTGCCGACGGGGTCAAATTTAATCTGCAAACCGGTGATGCCTATCTTGAGGTCAGAAACCGTGACTATTTCTTTACCCCGGCTTTTATCTATTTTGGGCTGGCGATGGGACTCGGTATTTCTGCTTTAATGGAAGTGGTAAGAAAGAAACTTTCCGAAACAAACCTGAAACAGTACCAAAAACCGGCACTATTGGTTATGTCGCTGACCGTTCTGCTGCCGATGGTGACTTTGTCGCATAACTATTATTACTGTGACCGTTCCAATCATTATTATCCGTATGTATATGCTCATAACATTCTTGAATCATGCGAAGAAAATGCAATCTTATTTACTGCCGGTGATAATGATACCTTTCCACTTTGGTGTCTTCAGGAAGTATATAATGTCAGACGCGATATCAGAGTGGTCAATCTCTCGCTGATTAACACTGACTGGTATATCTGGCAGATGAAAAATCAATACGATGTTCCTATTCCGCTGACCAAAGAACAGATTCTCTGGTATCCGTTGGAAACCGGTGGCGAGATTTTCCCGCGACCCAAAGAACCATTCAAAGATAGAGCCAGAAAACGGATGACTTATCTTTTGCCGATGCCGTTTGAGGGTCGGACTGTCAAACTTCAGGATATGATGGTTGATGAGATCATTCTGGAAAATAATTGGAAGGTCCCGATTATGTTTTCGTCGGAGCCGTATGCTGAGTCTCCATTGAACCTTCGTAGTTTGGCTTATGCCAAGGGTGTTTTGTACCAGATGTCAAAAAATCCGCCGGAAAGATTAATCGATGCCGATGAAGGTTTTCGGCTCTTTAAAGAAGTGTATCGCTTTGACGGTCTCAACGATCCGACCATTTTCAGAGATGATAATGCCACTGGAGTTATGCTAACTCTCGGCTTTAATGCGATCAGGATTTATCAGGAGTTTATGCGTCAGGATCGAATTGACGATGCTATTGAGGTTCTTGAATTTACCGTTGAAAAATATCCGGAGTTTTTCCAGAGCTATCCGCTTTTATCCGATCGGTACTTACAAAACGGTGATAGCGCCAAGGCACAGGAACTTCTGGTTCAAATGGAAACAACGATGACTGAACTCTATGAGAGGAATCCGAATAATCAGTTTTATGCTCAGGATCTCGGTTTGGCCAAACATAATCTTGGAAAATCGGATGAGGCCCTGGAACTGCTTTGGGCCGGTTTTGAAATTAACCCCAGTAGCGGCTATGCTTATCGAAAACTTATCCAATATCTGTTTGATGTCCAAAGGATGACTGATATAAACCGGGCAACAGACATGTTTGCCGATTACAAGCGAAATTTGAATGATCCGCTGGTACAGGAGATTATCAGAGCGCGGGCCAAAAATCTCCCGGTTGAGCCATAATATAGATACAGGTTCTACTCAGTTGTTGTATAGCTGCTGGTGCGGCGGTATTTTCCATTGGAGCGGCCCATCATTTTTTCTATGATAAACTCGCGCCGAACCAGGCAATAATCGTCGTAATATTTTTGGATCATCTCGTTGACTTCAGCTTCAGAATAAATCTGTCCGGTTTTGAATTCCTTTAAAATATGTTCCAGAACGTAGCGGCGTTTTTTCCTCTGAGCTGGCAGAGCGATAACTCGGCCATTTTTGATAAAATTATCTATTACTTTAATAGCACTTTTTTTGCCCTGTCTTTGATTGGAATGTTTCTCGATCCAGGATAACAGATCTGTTTCAGACACACGCCAGTCTTTACCGATTTTATATCCAACAATTTCGCCAGCGGCCAATTTGCGGGCGATTACCTGAATATTCATTTTTAGCATCTCAGCAATTTCCATTGTGGAATAAAACCTGAGATTTGCCGGCAGTTCTGATTTTTCCATTATCTCCTCCATAGTTATGTATAGTATTATATACTATCGTAAAGTATTGTCAAGTACTTTAACATAATATATATTCTTTTTGCAATTGACATTACAACTTAATGCTGATTTATTGATGATTCTTAATGATTAAGCTTGTTTATATTTTCCTCTGTATAATCTGGGGTTCCACCTGGCTGGCTATTAAACTTGGTCTGGACGATGCCCCGCCGCTCTGGTCGGCAGGAATTAGATTTTTGATCGCCGGATTTATCCTGTTAATAATTAACTGGTTTGGCAAAGTATCATATCCCAAATCGATCAAAGAGATGGTCCGAATATCTCTTCCCGGATTGATAATTTATGGTTCTTCGGGTTTGGTACAACAAGAATGATTCGGCCATGATGCTTTGTCTTCAAATTTTTGCCGGGGCGATTGTAACAATTATAGCGGCAATAATTTTTGAGCCGTTATCTTCATTTAAACTAACAACTCAGTCGGTCGGAGCTCTTTTATATCTTGCTGTATTTGGATCGGTTCTGGCTTTTACCGGGTATTATTGGCTATTGAAAAAAATCAAAGTTATTTCACTTTCATTAATCGCTTTTATAACCCCGATCATTGCTATCGGACTGGGATATTTTTTAATGTCGGAAACATTTTCTGCTTTCACAGCCTTTGGTTCGGTTCCTATTTTAAGCGGAATAATTTTAGTAACAAAAAAATAATCTGGTTTGTGTCATTGATTTTTATCTGCCGTTACTTATATTTATTCAACTATATTGATTTCTTTGGAGAAATAAATGAACCGGTTTTTTGACTTCTCACCGTTGCAGATAAAGCTTTTGCTTTTTCTGATTGGTTTGTTATTAGTCGGATCAGTATTGGAATTTGTGAGGAGTTATGCAACCGTTGAAAAAGAAGAATTTAAATTCTCGGTGCAATTGGGTGATGGTGATATAACTTATGCTCCGGTTTTCATAGTTGATTTAAATATATCACCGGCTGACTCGCTGGAATTGATTCCCGGAATCGGACCGGTTCTTGCCTCGCGGATTGTAGCTTATCGCGACAGCATTGGCCGCTATGAAAAACCGGAAGAAGTTATGGCGGTGCAGGGGATTGGATACACTACTTATGAAAAAATTAAATCATACATAAAGGTTCGGACTTGGTAGAGACAAATAAAATAAAATATGGCGTTGATATGATCGGGCAGGATATACAACTGGCGGCGTGCAACTGCTCCGGCGGCTCAATTTTGATTGATCAATTAACCCAATCCGGTATCAATGAAATCAATTCGGAAAAAATAGACAAATTCGGGTTGCTTCAATTCTCAGTTCCCGAGGATAAGGCAATAATCAAAAGAGTGAAAATTCCTCCGCATCAAAATATCGACGGAAAAGAGCTGGCCGAATTTGAGTTTAACTCGACTCTGCTTGATAAGGATGAAGAGCTGTATATCAAGAGCAATTCTGTTAATGGCGGTTCCGAATATCTTGTTTTTGGATGCCACCGCTTTCTGATAGATAAACAAGATAAATTTTTTGAAGACAGACTTATGAAACCGGCCGGTTACAAACTTCGGGCACTTGCTATGGCCGATGGTTATCAAAATTTCTGCTGGCGCGAGGGGGGCGAACTTATCTGCCTGCTGGATTTGTCACCATCGTCCGTTTCATACTGTTTTGTTAATAACGATCAGCCGCTTTTTGTCGGATCAATAACACGCAGCGATAAAGATGCTACCGATAACGGGCAAGTCTCCGAATCTTTTTTGACCGATCTGAAAGTAACGATCCAGTACAATATGAGTAATTTGTTTAAGGCCGGTTATACTTCGCCGTTATCACTTTTAATTGTTACCGGATCTCTGGCCGGGAAAGAATCTAATGAAGCAATCGAGAAGAAACTACGGTTGCGGACGATCTCTCCGACTATTAAAACCGCTTTGTTTACTCCGGAGATAGTTAACCGAGCCGGACATTTTCTGGTTAGTCTGGGACTAACGGTTGATGTCTAATGAGGGTAACCGGAGGCATATATGGTGGGCGTATATTAAAAGCGGCAACCGGAATGGTGTCCCGTCCAACGACCGATAAGGTTCGCGAATCTATCTTTAATATCCTGATGAATGATATCGAGGGCAAAGAGGTTCTTGATATTTTTGCCGGCTCCGGCGCCATTGGTATCGAAGCAGTATCTCGCGGAGCAACCTCGGCCATTTTAATTGAAAAAGGGTTTGATCAGGCCAAAGCTATAAATACCAACCTGAAATCTTTGGAACTCTCTTTGCGGCTGATAAAAACTGATTACAAAGCTGCCTGCCGTCTTTTGCAGCAAGAAGAAAAACAGTTTGATTTGATTTTTGCCGATCCGCCGTATGACAAATTTTGCCCTGATGATGTTGCCGAAGTTGTTACCCAATATAACTTGCTAAGGTCTGATGGATTCCTTATTATTGAACATAAATTTGGGGTGGAAGTTACAGATAACCGCTTTAAACTTCTCAAGAGAAGGAAGTTCGGTCAGAGCGAAGTAACATTTTATGCCGTCAACGAAGCTGAAAAAGAAAAAGAATAGTACAATGAAAAAAAGAATTGCTATATACCCTGGGACTTTTGATCCGATAACCAATGGCCATATATCATTGATCCAAAGAGCCAGCGGACTGTTTGATGGTCTGATTGTTGCGGTGGCCAAAAATGCCGGGAAATCACCGATGTTTAGCCATACCGAACGCTTTAACCTGGTTAAGGAGAGTACCAAGCAATTCAAAGAAGTTGAAGTAATCAAATTTGACTGCCTGCTGGCTGATCTGGCCAGTAAAAAAGGTGCCTGCTCTATTATTCGTGGTCTACGGGCGGTTTCAGATTTTGAATATGAATTTCAGATGGCGCTGATGAATCGAAGATTGGCACATGACATTGAAACGGTATTTCTGATGCCGTCGCTGTCATGGGTTTACTTGTCATCAACTATTGTCAAAGATGTTGCCACTAATGGGGGTGAGATCGACGGACTGGTTCCACAAGCGGTCGCCATGGAAATGGCCAGAAAAATAAAAAAGCTAAATTTGAACAAAAAGAAAAAGTAACAAACGGAAATTATTATATGACCGATCAAAATAAAAAACCAGACGATAAGCCAGAAAGACAAGAGAGACCAGATAAGCCGCAAATACCGATTGGCCAGCTTATTAAAACGCGTATTGAAAAAGTAGCCGTCTTGCGAGAAAAAGGAATCAATCCGTATCCATACCGGTACGACCGCAGTCACAAAATAGCCGAAGCGCTTGAGAATTTTGATAAATTTGTCGCCGATGAAACAGAAGTGAAGCTGGCAGGGCGAATTATGCTTAAGCGGAAAATGGGCAAGGCGATTTTTGCCGATATCCATGATATGACCGGCCGGGTACAGATTTATATAAAAATTGATAATGTTGGTAAACCTGAATTTAAAATCTTTGACAAACTTGATCTGGGCGATATTATTGGTGTTACCGGAACTTTATTCACCACACAAACCGGTGAACAAACGGTGATGGTTAGTACCTTCGAAATTCTCTGTAAATCGATTCATCCGCTGCCGGATAAACATGCCGGGCTGGTTGACAAAGATATCCGCTACCGCCGCCGTTATGCTGATCTGATCGTACACCCGGAGGTTCGGGAAACATTTATTAAACGGAGTCAGATAATAAGATCGATTCGGGACTTCCTAAATGATCGCGATTTTCTTGAAGTTGAAACACCGATTCTGCAACCGCTGTATGGCGGGGCGATGGCCAAGCCGTTCAAGACTTTTCATAACCGGCTTCATATGGATCTGTACCTTCGTGTTGCCGATGAACTTTATCTCAAACGTCTGATTGTTGGCGGTTTTGATAAGGTCTGGGAATACTGCAAAGATTTTCGTAACGAAGGAATGGATCGACTGCATAATCCTGAATTTTCAATGATGGAGCTGTACTGGGCCTACGCCGATTATAACGACATTATGGCACTGGTGCAGGATCTGCTTCGGACTGCCGCTAAAAAATTGCACGGTGGGTATAAATTCAAATTTGAAGAGCATGAAATTGATTTTGAACCGGACTTTAAGCAAATCTCAATGATTGATGCAGTTAAAGAGGCCATCGGTCTTGATCTTTTGCCACTTGATTACGAGCAGTCAATAGAAGAGGCCAAAAAGGCGGAGATTAATACAGAGGGCTTGATAAACTGGGGTAAAGTGGTCGAGGCGTTCTTCGAAAGGTTTGTCGAACCACATCTGGTCCAGCCAACCTACATCAAAGATTTTCCGCAGGAGATTTCACCGCTGGCCAAGGTGCATCGCGACAACCCCAGATTAACCGAACGGTTTGAACTGTTTATTGCCGGGCTGGAGATGGCTAACGCTTTTTCAGAACTGAACGACCCGGAAGATCAGTTGAAAAGGTTCAAAGATCAGGTCAAGGCCGGTCGTGCCGGTGATGATGAGGCTCATCAGTTTGATGAAGATTATATTCGAGCGTTGCAGCATGGGATGCCGCCAACCGGTGGGCTTGGAATTGGAATTGATCGTCTCGTGATGCTTCTGACCGACACCCATTCGATTCAGGATGTCCTGTTCTTCCCGCAAATGAAACCGGAAGGACAAAAGTCAGATTCTGATACCGGAACAAAGGACTAATATTTAAATATGTACTATGAACGATTTATAGCCGGCCGGTATCTTCGATCCGGTCGGTTTTTCACTTCGGTTTCGACCCTGATAACTATCTTTGGGGTGATGCTTGGGGTTGCTGTGGTCTGTTTTGTGATGTCGATGCACAACGGGTTCGAGCGAGAATTACGCACCCGGCTTTTGGGGACCACTTCGCACATCACAATATTTCCTTACGGTCAACAGACGATAAGCAATTACGAAGATGTGATGGCCGATATCGAAACGGTTGATGGGGTCGTGGCGTCATCGCCGTTTATTTATTATAAGGCGGCGGTATCATCAGAATCGGCCGGTGATGGAATCGTTGTTCGTGGAATCGATTTGGATAGTGAGAAAAAAACCGCCAGTATCGCTGATGATATTTTGCTTGGTGAGTACAGCTTTGATATTGCAGCTCTGGATGATTCAACGGCAGCCGGAGGTATTCTGCTTGGGATCACTTTGGCCGACCGTTTGGGAGTGACTCTTGAGGATCCGATTGTTTTATATTCTTTGCGCGGGGAAGACCTGCGCGGCTCGAGCCGACCGCGAGTGGCCAAGTTTTATGTCACCGGCATTTTTGAAACCGGGATGTATGAGTTTGACGCACAGATGGCGTATATCCCGCTTACCTCGGCACAAAAGCTTTTTAAGCTCGGCGATGAGGTGACCGGTATTCATCTGAAGCTGACCGATATTTTTCTGGCCGATATGATAACTCCAAGATTAGAAGAAAAACTTGGTAGTGGGTACGATGTGATTCCGTGGAACGTTTTGCACCGAAATCTTTTTTCATGGATAGAGTTTGAAAAAAAGATTCTGTTTATCGGCTTTATTTTGATTGTATTAGTGGCAGCCTTTTCGATAATCTCCACTTTGGTTATGATGGCGATGGAAAAACGGACTGAGATAGGCACGCTGAAAACGATTGGTTCGACCCGTTTTTCTATAGCTAAAATATTTGTTTATAACGGCCTGATAATTGGAGCGGTTGGAATTGTTCTAGGATGGCTTCTGGCTCTGGGCGCCGCCTGGCTGCAAAACCAATACCAGATTGTCTCGAT
>DAOUVS010000110.1 GCA_030667525.1 Candidatus Zixiibacteriota bacterium
AGCTTCGGCATTGGTCTTTAGAGTTTCCATCAGTTGTGCACCTATCAGCGTATCGTTGGGCAGGACTTCGAGCACTTTTTGATAGCATTTAATAGCTCCGGCATTGTCCCCAATTGTCTGAAAACCATCAGAATAGCTGTCCCAAACATTGGCCGAATTAGGAAAGGTTTCGGCGTTTAGTTTAAATATCGCCATCGCGTCATCATTCTGTCCCAGCTGCAATGCTTGATAGCCCAAAATATTTATTGTTGCCTCAGGGAAAGTAATACTCCCGGGATCCGATTCATTAAATTTATTATATAACTCAACCGCTTTTTGTCCACCCTGACTTCTGATAATTCCAACAAATTGATCCGACGTCGGAGGGAGAGCCTTCCCTTTTTTGAACTCCAGTGTATTATTTCCTGATGGTGCACCTTCCAGATATGAGCGACTGGTAGCATCATCTGTGAGAAATGTGCTAAAAAAGTTGAGGAGATATAAACCGGGCAATTCATAATTGGGGCGAGAGATAGTTTTAGTTACATTGAGACTGTCCATATAACTTTGAATCGCCGGATAGCTGTTAAACCCACCCATAGGAGCCGCCGATAGATTTAAAATATATCGGTCAGAATACTTAATAGAATCAATTGATCCCAAATCAAAAAGTTCGTTATCTTCGTAATAAACTTGAAGGAGAGGTTTGGCCATACGATTGACAACAAAATGCGGATTTTGATTGACGAACTCCATTTGTTCGGCACTTATATTCCAACCGGCGAGACTGGCGACTGCCTCAATATCAAAATTTCTCATTTGCAAAATAATTGAGGCCAGACCACCACCACCGACACCGAAGGTACCAATTTTATCGCTGTTGATAAAATCCAGATCTCGAATATTGGCGAGGGCAAACTCTTTGTCTCTTATAACCGTCTCGAAATCAACCTGATTAATACCCGGATTCAATCCACCGGTTCCGATCTGATGGGTAGTCATAACAACGAAGCCGTTACTGGCCAGATATTCAAATAAAATAAAATTATCTGAAAAGCTGTTAATTAAATCAGGGAAGTACACAATCAACGGGAATTTTCCGTCAGCCGGAACCGCATCTCGGATAGCGGCCATTTCTACATTTGAAGCATCCAGCATAAGTCCTCTGTCATTACCCAGCAAACCTGTTAATCGTATTAGTTCACGCTGCTGGGTCGCTGTGACAACCTGGAAAAAGTCCGGATCCTCGGGCATTGGAAAAGCGTATTCTCCCAGCACCATATATGTGGCATCATCAGATTTTGGAGTCGGATACCAAATACAAATTTGAATCGGACGCGCATTTTCACCCTGTATCGGTTCTCCAAAATAGCCATATCGGGAACGAAATGTTCGAGAGTAGTCATATTTTTCAATAGTTTTAAATCCAACATCATAATTACCCGGTTTCAAATCACCCCATAGTGGCGGTGTTTGCGCCAGTAGATTGGTTTGGAAACCCAAAACCAAAATTAGCAAAAAGATTGCAGGCGCACAAATTGATACAGTTCTTTTTCTTTTCATCGAGGCTCCTATAGAAAATTAATTAAACTCAATTGCCAAATAATTATACATAAGACTAAATTAGTCTTATTTCTGTTTAAAAATAAATATCTGACTTTGATAGTCAACTAAAACTCCAGGTATAGAAAAATATGGTTATAAATTAGACGTGTTTTCAACCCTGATGTTACAACCAATTTGTTATTTCTTCTTTGTATAATCTGTTTCCCGAGCTTTGAAATTCTGTCAGTTATTGTTATATTTAATGGATGGCTGCAAAATAATAAAATATACAGGTTATAGAAATAGCATGGATTCAACCGGAATAATATTTGATCTGAAAAAATTTGCTATCCACGATGGCCCTGGCATTAGAACCACCGTCTTTATGAAAGGCTGTCCGCTCGATTGTGGGTGGTGTCATAATCCGGAAGGTCGCAAAAACGACCCGGAAAAAATATTGATCAGAAATAGAAATTCAAAAGAGGAATCTTTTGGCCGAGAAATCACAGCAATAAATCTTTTGAAAGAAATCGAAAAAGATAGAGTCTTTTATGAGCAATCAGGTGGCGGGGTTACTTTCTCCGGCGGTGAACCGATGAGCCAGGTCGAGTTTTTGGCAGAGATGCTTCAATTATGTAAGAGAAATAAAATTTCCACAGCAGTCGATACCTCCGGTTATGCTCCTTTCGAGTTTTTTAAGAAAATTTATGATTTGACCGACCTGTTTCTATATGACCTTAAAATAATGGATAATGATCTTCATCAACATTTTACCGGCGTTTCAAATAAGCTGATTCTTGACAATCTGACCAAACTGGCCGATATGGGAAACAAAATAATAGCCAGAATTCCTGTTATTCCCGGCGTTACCGACAGCAAAGATAATTTCGATAATATTGTCAAATTTTTGGTTCCCTTAAAAAATATCACAGAAATCTGCCTTCTCCCGTATAACAAATTAGGCGAGGACAAACGGGAGAGATTCGGTCTATCCAATAATTTGGGAAAACTGTCGATTCAGGAAAACGAGGAAATGAACCGACTGGCAGACATTTTTGATTCTTCGCGGTTCCGGGTAAAAATCAAAGGGTAGATATTATGAACGATCGGATAAAAAGATTGAGACAGCAATCGCTTGATGCTGCGCCTTGCATATCATTGGAACGGGCCGATCTCTTGACCAAATTTTATAAAAGCGGTTCTGCTGATAATATGTCGATCCCGGTAACCCGAGCGATGGCGCTGAAATATCTGCTTGAAAACAAAAAACTTTGTGTCAACGACCATGAGCTTTTTGTTGGTGAGAAGGGGCCCGCACCGAAAGCTACTCCGACTTATCCTGAAATATGTACTCATACAATAGATGATTTCGAAGTCCTAAATTCGCGCGAAAAAGTATCATTCAAAGTCGATAACGAAACCAAAAAAACTCAGTCCGAAAAAATAATTCCGTACTGGTCGGGCAAATCTATCAGGGAAAAGATATTCAGATCAGTTGCTCCCGAATGGATCGATGCCTATAAAGCTGGGGTCTATACAGAATTTCAGGAACAACGTGCGCCGGGGCATACTGTTCTGGACGATAAAATTTACAAAAAAGGTTTTCTCGATTTTAAAGCTGATATAGATCAAAGCTTAAATTTGCTTGACCCCAAAGATTTAGAATTTGATAACAAAAAAGAGCAGCTAAAAGCGATGTCGATTGCCGCCGATGCACTGATACTTTATGCCAAACGGTACTCAGTAAAATTAAAAGAGCTGGCTGACAAAGAATCTGATACCAATAGAAAAGCTGAGCTTCTAGAGATGTCGAAAATCTGCGACCAGGTTCCGGCCAATAAACCGGAGACATTCTGGGAGGCGCTTCAATATTACTGGTTTGTGCATCTTGGCGTGACCACCGAACTCAATACCTGGGATGCTTTCAATCCCGGGCGGCTTGATCAACATCTGCTGCCGTTTTACAAAAAGGATATTGCGTCTGGTCTCCTTACCGACCAACGGGCGCGGGAGCTTTTGCAGTCGTTTTGGATAAAATTTAACAACCAACCGGCCCCGCCAAAAGTCGGGGTGACGGCACTGGAGAGTAATACCTATACCGATTTTTGTCTTATCAATCTTGGCGGTCTCAAAGAAGATGGCGAGGACGGTGCCAATGAGATGACCTATATGATTCTCGATGTTATCGAAGAGATGCGTCTTCTTCAACCGAGTTCGATGGTGCAACTCAGTTACAAGAATCCCGATAAACTTCTGCATCGTGCCCTTAAAATTATCAAAACCGGTTATGGGCAACCGTCGCTTTTTAACACCGACGCTATTATCCAGGAGATGTTGCGGATGGGCAAAACAATCGAGGATGCCCGCAACGGCGGCGCCAGCGGATGTGTCGAAACCGGCGCTTTTGGTAAAGAGAGTTATATCCTGACCGGGTATTTTAATCTGACCAAGGTCCTTGAGATAACGCTGAACAACGGCTACGATCCCCGCACCAAAAAACAGATAGGCATAAAAAGCGAAAAACCGGAAAGTTTTGAATCGTTCGATCAATTTTACGAAGCATTTGAAAAACAACTCAAACATTTTATCGATATAAAAATCGAAGGGAACAAAATAATCGAACGGCTCTGGGCCGAGTATCTTCCGGCACCGTTTATGTCGCTTCTGATTGATGATTGTATCGCCAAAGGTAAAGATTACAACGATGGTGGTGCACGGTACAATACATCGTACATTCAGGGAGTCGGGCTTGGTTCGGTGACCGATTGTCTGACATCAATTAAATATAACATTTTCGATAACAAAAATTTCGATTTCCCCGAACTGCAACAGGCACTGGTGAAAAATTTCGAAGGTTTCGAAGATCTTCAAAGTGCGCTTTTGGAAAAAACTCCGAAGTATGGCAACGATGAAGATTACCCCGACGACGTGATGAAACAGGTCTTCGAAAGTTTCTTTGCACTTGTTGACGGCCGACCGAATACCAAAGGTGGACACTTCCGGATCAATCTTTTGCCGACCACCTCGCATGTCTATTTCGGTTCGGTGATAGGCGCGATGCCGGACGGCCGCGAGTGCGGTGTTCCGCTTTCCGAAGGTATCTCACCGGTGCAGGGTGCCGACCGATTAGGACCAACCGCGGTTTTGAAATCGGCGTCAAAGATCGATCATCTTCGAACCGGCGGGACATTGTTGAATCAAAAATTTACCCCGCAGATACTTGAGGATGACGACGGTCTGACCAAAGTCGGGCATCTGGTCCGGTCGTATTTTAAGATGAACGGGCATCATATCCAGTTTAATGTTGTCACTGCTGAGACTTTGCGTAAGGCACAAAATGACCCGCAGAAGTATCGTGACCTGATAGTCAGGGTGGCGGGATACAGCGATTATTTTATCGATCTTGGTGTCGATCTTCAAAATGAGATCATCAACCGCACCGAACAGGGCCTGAATTAATTCAATTATTTTTCTGTCTCCATAACCATTTGGGACGTGACAATTTTACTACCAAATTTTGTACCGGGTCTCTTTTTTGGGCCAAAAAATTCCTTGTAAGTGGAATCGCCATATTTGGTTACAGCAAAATGGGTTCGCTTTTCCGATTTTATGTTTTTTCATCAAAATCGTCTGATATTTCAATTTCCGGCATTCCCTGCAGATTCCTGAGCATCTTGTAATAGCGGGATAGTTGCCGGTCGAGACGCATCTCATAGTATAAGATATTCATATTGTAAAACTGATGCGGGATAGTTTTGGATTTGACAATATCGGACCGTGCCTGCGCGATTTCGGCACGTTTGTCCTGCATATCATCGTGAAAATCCGGGTCGGGCGGCAGTTCGGGGATCTGATTGAGCTGGTTGGAAAGCCGTTTGAAATCGGTGTGATCGTTTAAGTTATTGAGCTGATTGTTTATAGTAGCGGTTTCGGCGATATAGGCGCGGCGTGAGCGCCAGAGACAGTTGGCGATTTTGTGGACAAGAAATTCCTGAAAATCGTTGGTTGGATTCAGTTGATCATAGAGCGACTGGAGCAGGAAATCATATTCGGGCCGATTTTCTTTGAGGTAAGCTGAATTGATGATCAAATCTTTGGCGTGCAGCCCAAATCTGAGACCATTACGCGATGATACCTGTTTACCAATTACTGTCTTCGCCCCGGTTGATTTTTTCGCATTCCCCCGATTAGCAGTTAACTGCTTTTTTGAAATTCTTTTTTCATTACTATTAGACATACTTCTCCTTTGTTTTTATGCTTTCTATTGATGGGGGAGAGAGTAGAATCAACACCGGTTTGGTGGGGAACGTGTATAGCCGAAGTTAAATATCAGGTGAATTTTGAATATACCCACCCAATGGGTGGGATACAAATTTTGAAATCGGTGTTATTGTTTATGTCATTGAGCTGATTGTTTATAACAGCGGTTTCGGCGATAAAGGCGCGGCGCGAGCGCCAGAGACAGTTGGCGATTTTGTGGACAAGAAATTCCTGAAAATCGTTGGTTGGGTTTAGTTGCTCATAGAGCGACTGGAGCAGGAATTCATATTCGGCCCGGTTTTCTTTGAGGTATGGTGAGTTGATGATTAAATCTTTGGCATGGAGCCCAAATCTGACCCCATTACGCGATGATATTTGTTTACCAATTACTGTCTTCGCCCCGGTTGATTTTTTCGCATTCCCCCGATTAGCAGTTAATTGTTTTTTAGATACTTTGTTATTAGACATACTTCTCCTTTGTTTTTATGCTTTCTATTGATGGGGGAGATGGCAGAATCAACACCGGTTTGGTGTGGTTTTGAAATATAATACGAATACCACATGAAAAATATATATTTTCATGGACATAAATACATATTAATGCTATATTGTTCAATGTCACTTTATGAAGAATGTAAAGGAGGTATTTATGAGAATATCAAAAATTAGAATAGAGAACTTTAGAACATTCAAAGATATGGAACTTCCCTTTGATAATTATTCGGTTTTAATTGGCTCCAATGGTTCTGGGAAATCGACAATACTGCTGGCGCTGAAGGTATTCTTTGGCGATTCTTCCTCAACCGATACTAGCATTTCAATTTTGCAGAAAGAGGACTTTCATAATAAAGAAGTCACCAATCCAATCAAAATTACATTGACATTTGTTGATTTGAATGCCGATGCACAAAGCGACTTTAAAGACTACTTTCGCCAAGGTGAACTTGTGATTTGCGCAAAAGCAGTATGGAACGATGAAACCAAAACTGCAAAGGTTGAAAGATTTGGTTGGCGTAAAGTTATGCCAGCTTTTGCTCCATATTTCGATGCGAAAGGAAATAGGGAACTGGTTGCTGTGCTTAGGGAGGTATACAAAGGCATACGAGTTGATGTCGCAGATTTGCCGGCGGAAACAACCGAAGCAAAAATGACTGCCGCTCTTAGGACGTATGAAGCTGATCATGTCGATGAGTGTAAACTCTTGGAGAGTGCTGATCAATTTTTCGGAATCAGCGCCGGTGTTGATAAATTCAGAAAACACATTCAATGGATATTCATCCCTGCCATAAAAAACGCTCTTGATGAGCAAACAGAAGGCAAGAACACAGTACTGGGTCAAATTCTTGCTCGAACAGTTCGAGCATCGACAAATTTTGATGAGGAAATTAAATCACTCAAATCAGAGCTTCATAGCAAGTATAAAACAATGCTTGATTCAAAGGATGAAGCTCTATCCGATCTCTCGGAAATACTGAAGAAAAAACTGCAAGAGTGGGCACACCCCAATTGCTCGCTTTATCTAAAATGGACTAGCGGTTCGAACAATCCTGTGCATATCGACTCACCATATGCTGAAGCCATCGGAGGTGAGGGTATATTTGAAGGGAATCTCACACGTTTCGGCCATGGATTTCTCAGGTCATATATATTTACGTTATTACATGTTTTGTCAAATGTCGAAGATGAAAATAGTCCGACGATGATTCTGGGTTGCGAAGAGCCAGAACTATTTCAACATCCACCTCAGCTAAGGCACTTGGCCGAAGTATTCAGAAAGTTAAGTGCGGGAAACTCCCAAATCATTCTTTGCACCCATAGTCCGCATTTTGTTACCGGTGAAGATTTTGAGGACGTTCGGCTTGTTAGAAAAGAACCTTTGTCATGCGCATCGACGGTGTCAAATTGCACTATGGCTCAAATTGGAGATGCAATATCTGAAGCCTATTCCGGCAATCGAATTGAAAGGCCAATGGGAACATTGTTAAAAATTCACCAATCCCTCCAGCCGGAGCTAAATGAAATGTTCTTTGCACAAACAGTTGTCTTGGTTGAGGGGCCGGAAGATCTTGCATATTTGACCACATATTTGCACTTACTTGATAAATGGACTGAATTCAGGCGACTTGGCTGTCATATTGTTCCAGCACGCGGGAAAAGCAATCTGATTAGGCCATTGGCTGTGGCGAATGCCCTGAAGATATCAAGGTTTGTAATATTCGACTCTGACAATCACATTCCAGACAATGGAAATGGAAATCGTGTGAAGCATGAAAAAGATAACAAGGCCTTACTTTACCTTTTGGGAGCTTCGGGTATAGCCCCATTCCCGACAGAAAACGAATGGGGTGAGGATTTTGTAGTCTGGAAGTCTGAAATAGGTAAAGTGGTCGCGGAAGAACTTGAACCGATTGGATTTCAAGCCATACTGGAAGCGACTCGCAAGAAATATGGTGATTCTGGGAATTTGGAAAAGGATAGCCTATTTATTGCGGATGCCCTTGAGGAAGCATGGAAAAAAGATGGAAGAAGCGAATCGCTTGAAAAGTTGTGCAATAGCATTCTCAGCTTAGCTAACAAATAGGCGGAAGGAGGAAATTGACGAATGGAGTATCACGCAGTTGTATCTTCTAGCGTGGTTGCTGTGGCTTTTGACTCAGCAACATCTATTCTCGGTGTGCGATTCTTGAATGGATTAGAATATCATTATTTCGAAGTTCCGGAATTGGTTTATAATGGATTGTTGTCTGCCGTGTCGGTTGGAAGTTACTTAAACGAGTATGTTAAGAGAGCAGGTTATCGTTACCAACGGGTTAAATAGGTTTGCCTAGTGAATCGGTAATACACAATTAATTGTGAGTTTCTAAACAAATTCTCCACCAATTCACCGTTAATTCCGATATCTCCCCATAAATGATATGCGTAATTATGTCTATAAAATATTTTTGGGACGGGGATAGATATTTTGGTAAAAAACCTTTTATATGCGAAACGAAGCCATTTTGCTGTAATTATATGAGAGTGTTTAGGTTATAAGGAATAATTGAGATTGCCACGCTTCGCTCGCAATGACGAGAAGGGGCAGACGAGGACTGTATAGTATCATGAGATGCGTTACAGTGTGTATCATGAGATGCGTTACAGTTGAGGTATATTAGAACTCCAATGAGAGGAGTTTTATATGCCGTGGAAGACGACCAGTATAATGGAAGAGCG
>DAOUVS010000322.1 GCA_030667525.1 Candidatus Zixiibacteriota bacterium
CGACAAATTAAACATATCACTTCCAACTGTTTTTAAACATCGCGAACAGATTAGGAAAAAACTTGAAATCACGAATAAGAATATTGGTCTGGCAACATTTCTCAGATCACATAAATAAATATACGTAGTCATATACGTAATATACTCCCATTGACGATTCTATTAAAAATGCTTTTCTTCCCGATAACGTTAATGATAGAACGAAGATATGATATGTTCGGTTTATCGATATTGCGCGTCGAAAATTAAATCCGGCGGTGAAATGCCGCCTCAATAAGAGTATTCTGCCCCACAGCTCTAATTGAGATTTGAACTGCATGTTCGCTGACTTCTTGGATAGACATCTTGGATCATCGCCGGATTTCTAATTTTGACCGTTCACTGATAAAGGAAACACTTGAAAATAATTGATGTTTCACATGCTTTGAGGGAAAGATGAAAAAAAGAGTCACACTATTTACAAACCCTGATGATCCCGGCTGCAAAAATGTTGAAAAGTTCCTGATAGAACAGGATGTCATTCTAAAAGTGCATGATATTAAGACTCGGCCATTAGATTTTAAACAGATATCAAATCTCCTCAAGAACTTTGATCTCCAACATTTTTATAATTCCAACGGACACTCCGGTGGTAAAAAGAAAACAATTGAGACAGAAACTCCGGATAGAAACACAATTATTGAAAAAATGGCTGAGGACAATTCTTTATTGCGTTTGCCATTAATTTTGTCTGAGCGCCTGTTAACGGTTGGGGACAACACCAATCGCATAGGTATCATGCTCCAAATAACACCCGGTTCAGAGCGAGAACCAAGAAGAATATAAATTCCACAAAATATAAAGTGGAAAGTTACCAAGCTCTCTTTCTGACTCACCGCCGGTAAATATATTTATTTCCGGCGGTTTCTTTTATTTAATCAACTTATTAATATTGATCGGTCAAAAGATTACCAATCAGTTTTGATATTTACAAAAAGCGTTTTGTTATTGCGCCAAACGAAGAAAATAACTTCTTTCGGTTTGGTTGCGGCAATAGCATCCAATGAGTTTTTGGTTTCTTCGATATTGGTTACCTTGTTGCCATCAATTGACTGAATAATATCTCCCGGATACAAACCGCCAACAGAGGCCCATCCCCCGTTTTCAAGTTCCTTGACAACAACACCCTTGAATTTTTCCTGATTGAGATTATAAAATGTATAATCGGCAAAAACCATATCGCGAATTTTCATTTCGAAATTATCGTCTTCAAAATCTGGAGCTTCGCCGGGACTTAATGGTGCCTTGACAAGAGTGGCACTTATGTCAAGCGTATCCACTTTACCATTTTGGCGGCGGAATATTTCAAAATTAACATCGGTATCAGCCGCGAATTCCAAAATCTTGCGACGAAAAATCGGTAACGTCTCTTCGCTGTCAACTTCAATCGGGCGGCCATTTAGTTTGACTATAATATCCCCGGTCTCCATTCCAGCTTTGTCGGCAGGTGAATTATCAACAACATCATTGACGATAATTCCCCCGGCAATATTCAAATTCCAGAATTCCGCCATATCGGTAGTTAACGCTTGAAGATGGATACCGAGCCAGCCGCGAGTTATTTCCCCTTTTTTGGGCGGGTCTTTTATCAGTTTTTGAATTTTATCTATATCGCCGATGCCAAGAAGTGGCATAAAATCTTCGATACTCCCAAATCCATTATGTGACGACCTAAAGTCAGTCTGTCCCTGATTGCTTAATCTGATCAGAATTCCAACGGCATCTCCCGACATATCATAAATCACCGATGCCGCTTCCAACTCATTAAATCCGACCGTCAGGACAAACTCTTCCGGTTCGTCAATGATTGCCGAAACCATTCCGACATCAACCGCCAGTGGTGGAGTCACATAACTGGGGAGTAGCATATAAACAGTTAACATCTCCCCGACCCTGTAATTATCTCTTTTCTTTAATCTCAAAAAATCAAATTTTACAGTTTTTGCGTCGTCTTCTAAAATAATTTTGCAGAAACCAAGCTTGGTAAACTGATCGATACCGATAAATTCGGCCTGAAAAACCTGCTCATCCATTAATGTAATTTCAATTTTTTTCGGTTCGATATTAACCTGCATTCCCGACATAACCGAAAACGGATCATCGGTATTAATCGGATTGCCATCGAAAATAATCAAACCATCCGATGAGACAATTGTTCCCAGCGTCCGATTTTTCATTTCAGTCGATTGCGTCCCAAACGAGACCTCCACTTCGATATCAATAATCACCGTATATTTCGAAGCATCTTTGTCAATCGACTTATAATCAAAATCATAGGCTCGAGCCGGGCCGGATGAAACAATCATTAATACAGAAAGAACCAATAAATTTATTAACCTAATCATTGTTCACCTCGCTCTCGGATGTTTTGTCAAAATCCACTTTAA
>DAOUVS010000325.1 GCA_030667525.1 Candidatus Zixiibacteriota bacterium
ACCTGTAAATTGAAGATAAGTTCCCGAGAATGAAATAATTTTATAAGTTTTCGCTTTATTCTTTGACATTATTTATAATTCACTGCTGGACAGGAGAATACAGTGATATTAGCCGATCCTGTTTTAATTGGTCAAACCAAAATCAATTTCAATTCGTAATTAAGGCAGTGAAATAAATTAAAGATACTTTCACATGATTTGAAGTGAAGATGGGGCGGGGAAATTTCCCGCCCTATTTTTAACTTGAGAGCAAAAATATGCCGGGTCGATCAAAAGTAATAAATCTATATATATGCGCTCTACTGTTTTTGATACCAATATCCTGTAACTCCAATGATTCGGAGGAAAACTCAGTTATGACAAATGAAACCAAAACCAATAATGAATCAACGTTTACAAATCATCTAATAAATGAAAGTTCACCATACCTTTTACAGCATGCTCGTAATCCGGTCAACTGGTATCCCTGGAGCGATGAGGCACTTGAACTTGCCAAAGCTGAAGACAAGCCTATATTTTTGTCAATTGGATATGCGGCCTGTCATTGGTGTCATGTAATGGAAAAAGAATCGTTTGAGAATGAGGTTATAGCAAAACTTCTTAACGATAATTTTATTTCGATCAAAGTAGATCGCGAACAGCGTCCTGATCTGGATCAAATATATATGGCTGCGACAATGGCTATCAATGGCTCGGGTGGTTGGCCGATGTCGGTCTTTTTGACGCCGGATCTGAAGCCGTTTTATGCCGGGACCTATTTTCCGCCTGTGGATGGTTACGGTCGCCCCGGTTTTGGAACCGTTGTGACCAAATTAGCCGAAGTTTTTAAAAGTGAAAGAGGCAATGTTGAGAAACAGGCCAAATCCTTGGTTGATGTGTTAAGTACCGGATATGGACAACAGGGCGGCGCGGCAGAACTGAATAAATCTATAGTTGAAAATTCGGCACAATTACTTTTGAGAAATTTTGATAATGTTTATGGCGGCTTTGGAGGCGCACCAAAATTTCCTCATGCTTCTGATTTATCATTTCTTTTGGAGATTTATTCAAAAAACAAAGATAAGTCTATTCTTGAAGCGGTTGAGTTTACTCTTCAAGCGATGGCCAATGGCGGAATTTATGATCAGATCGGCGGCGGGTTTCATCGTTATGCCACCGATACCAAATGGCTGGTGCCTCATTTTGAAAAAATGCTTTATGACAACGGCATGCTGGCCATGACTTACAGCGATGCTTACAAAATCACGCACAACAAAATTTATAAAAAGGTTGTTGAAGAAACTCTCAACTTTATGATTCGTGAATTGCGCGATAAAAGCGGCGGTTTTTATTCATCGCTTGATGCCGACAGCGAGGGCGAAGAGGGTGTCTATTATGTTTGGGGAAAATCGGAAATAGATAGATTGCTTGGTGACGAATCAAAAATATTCTGCCAGTACTATAATATTACAAATGGTGGAAACTTTGAAAACAGTACCAACATCCCAAATATCAATTCTGCCTCGCAAAATTTCAAAAACCAATCCGTTCAAAAAAACAAGGAATTTGAGAAAACACTTAATAAGCAGAAGAAAACTCTTTTTGCCGAACGACAAAAAAGAATCCGTCCGTTTACCGATGATAAGATACTTACCTCATGGAACGGTCTCGCCATTTCCGGTTTGTCAAGAGGTTACCAAATAACAGGTAATACCGAGTACAGAGATGCCGCCCTTAATGCCGCGCAATTTATTAAGAATAATTTGTTTGAGGATAACAAACTGTACCACTCATACCGTCTCGGCAAAAAAACGGAAAAACAGTTCCTTGAAGATCATGCTTTTTTAATGCAGGGATTAATTGATCTGTATGAAATATCTTATGACTATGAATGGATCAAATTCGCCAAAAAACTGGGGAATAATGCCATAACCCTTTTCTCCGATGAATCCGGCAATTTGTACCTCTCACCAAAAGATCAGGACAATCTGTTTATGCGTCCCAAAGATCTGGCTGATGGCGCCCTTCCCGCTCCCGGCTCAATACTGATTCAATCTATGATAAAACTGGCCAATCTGACTGGTGATAAAGATTTAAATAGATATATCAATGAATTTATAGCGGCACTGTCACCACAAATAAATCAAATGCCGACCGGTATGATTTCGGCAATATCAGCATATAATGATTTGGTGTCGGACAAAGTGGAGATTATTGTGGTCGGACAAAATAATCGAGAAGAATTTATTGATCTGATTTATAACAATTATATTACTAATAGTATATTAGTGGTATCAGATAGAGGCGAAGAAAATATAGATTTACTTGAAGGCAGGCAATCGGACGG
>DAOUVS010000363.1 GCA_030667525.1 Candidatus Zixiibacteriota bacterium
AATATGTTCTAAAAGCCCCGCTTTTCGGCGGGGCTTTTTGCTTTACAGGAAGGTTTGAAACGTTATTTTGGTGTTATGAAAAATATACTATTTCAAAAGTTTCATTGTCTTGGCAATAATTTTATTGTTGTCGATTTGATTGGGAAACGATCCACATCAATAGATTTTAACAGGCTGGCCGCAAATATGTGTGATAGAAATCGCGGTGTTGGTGCCGATGGAATTCTTGTTCTTCGAACCAGTCGGAAATATGACTGTTTCCTCGATATTTTTAATTCCGATGGAAGCTGGGCAGAGAAATCCGGGAACGGTCTCAGAATCGCCGCTGCATATATCACCTTGCAGTATAAAATAAAAAAAAGGGTTTCTATTGAGACTACGTGCGATAGTCCAACAGCTCTAATTATCAAATCGGGCAAGAAACAATCGATTATAAAAGTATCGCTGGGCAAACCGGAGTTTGAAGCCAAAAAAGTTCCATTAAAATCAAAACAGAAGTTTCATATCAACAGCCCGATAAAGATCGATAAACATGATTTTGTCCTAACGGCGTTGTCGATCGGGAATCCGCATGCAGTTTTATTTGTCGATAATTTTGATTTCGACTGGCACTTTTTGGGTGAAATAATTGAAAATAGTTCGGTCTTTCCAAATCGAACCAATGTTGAATTTGTTAAAATCGTCAATCGTTCGAAAGTGAAACTAAATGACTGGGAGCGGGGTGCTGGAGCAACCGGATCATCGGGGACAGGTGCAGCTGCGGCAACCGTGGCCGGTATTGTTAATGGTTTTCTAAATCGTAAGGTTGAAGTTATTTTTGCAGCTGGTTCTTTGTTAATTGATTGGCCGTCTCAAGAAGAAAATGTATATCTGACCGGACCGGTAGAATTTATCTGCCGGGGCGAATACCTGTTTGTTTAGATTTATCAAATGAAACCTATTCATTCGGATAATATCGGCCCTGCGGAACAACCGATTTTGCCTGCAAGCAAAAAAGTTAAACCAATCGGGCAGATCAAAGACTACTGGGAACATCTGCAACTTTTCTCGCGTAATGTCAGACTCTATTTAACAGGTTCATTTTTGATTGGATTAACATTTTCATGTTATCTTCTCCTGATGAATTTGTATTTGCGAGAGCAAGGAATGCCGGAATCTTTTATCGGAAGAGTTTTATCTTTTGGAGCACTGGGTATGACCTTAATGGCGATCCCGGCTGCATTTATTCTAAGACGTATTCGGTTAAAAAAAATACTTCTAATAAGTACAATCGTATATGTTCTTGCTATTCTTTTCCTAACGCAAATACCGGTAACCGGTATGTTATTTGTTTTATCGTTTCTGGCCGGAATGGCAATGACATTTTATCGGGTTGCCGCCGGTCCGTTTTTTATGAGAAACAGTTCACCAATAGAAAGAACCTATATCTTTTCAATTTCTTTTGGTGTTTCTCTGTTTGCCAGCATGATAGGCTCCCTTATTTTTGGACAGATGGTTGCTTTATTGTCGTTTTCAG
>DAOUVS010000122.1 GCA_030667525.1 Candidatus Zixiibacteriota bacterium
GCAAAAAATTAAATGAAGATGATCTGATTCGACAGTATTTGATTACATCGTTGATGTGCAATTTCAAACTTGAGTTTGCAAAATTAAAAGAAATATTTGGTGTCGAATATTCGAAATATTTTAAAGATGAAGATACCCATCTTGATGAATTTATCAATGATGGCTTTATGAAACGAATCGAAAATGGCCTTGAGATAACACCTTTGGGAAGAACTTTTGTGCGAAACATTGCGATGACTTATGATACTTACCTGGCCAAACCAGATTCGAAAGGGACAACGTTTTCCCGGACAATTTAAATGAGTATCGGGCAAAATAAAAAAATATGTGTGGTTCTTCTTGCGATGGGCGGTCCCAATAAAACCGACGATATCCCCAAATATCTTTATAACATATTTTCTGACCGAGCTTTAATCAAGCTGCCGGGTGGTCCCATGTTTCAAAAACCGCTGGCCCGGATTATCTCAATGGCCCGCTCATCAAAAGTAAAAGCTCGTTATAATCTTATCGGTGGCGGTTCACCGCTGCTTAGTTGGACAGAAAAACAGGCGCATCAGATTGAGGCGATATTATCTCATTCAGTTTCAGGAATAAAATGCGCCGTAGCTATGAGATATTTTGAACCATACATAAAAGAGGTCATGGAAAATATCTTAGAAGATAATACTGACCATATTATATTTCTACCGATGTATCCGCAGTACAGTAAAGCAACCACCGGCTCATGTTTTGATGAAATTGAGAAGATGCAAAAAAAGAATAATTGTAACTACTCATTTATAAAAGATTTCCATGATGACGGTAATTATATTGCTCTACTACGCGAATATATCGCCGCCAATATAAAAGAGGACGATGTCCTCCTATTTTCGGCGCATGCGCTACCACAGAAGTTTGTTGATGACGGCGATCCGTATGTCGATCAAATCAACACAACTGCAAAGTTGGCGGCTGATGGTCGGGAATATTATGTCTCTTTTCAGAGTCGAACCGGTCCGGTTAACTGGGTTGGTCCTGATACAATCGAGACGGCGGGCCAACTGCTTGATAAAGGGAAATCTATTTTTATTGTTCCAATCAGTTTTGTTTGCGATCATATCGAAACACTTTTTGAAATTGATATTGACCTGATCGAGAAACTGGGCGAGAAGGCCCAAGGCCGTATCAGACGGATGCCAATGTTTAACGACGATTTCAGGTTTAGCGAGGTCCTGGTGAATCTAATTGATGGAGTTATAAAACAAAATGTCTCAGCTTGATGTTGCTATAATCGGTGGAGGAATCTCCGGTCTTTCGGCGTTACATTATTTGCGCCAAAAAAATGCAGGTTTAAATATAAGATTGTTTGAATCCGACTCAAGGCCGGGTGGTACAATCGGGACTGATTTTATCGATGGGTACAGCTTTGATCATGGTCCCAATGGATTTCTCGACCGCGAACCTCTGACATTGCAGCTTTGTGATGAACTGGGACTGACCGATCAATTAGAGAGAGCCAACGAAAACGCAAGCAAAAGATTTATTTTGCGAAAAGGGAAACTTCGCGAAGTGCCAATGTCCCCGCCCAAGTTTCTATCTTCCGATATCCTGAGTCTAAAAGGCAAACTGCGGGTGATGATGGAACCATTGAGCTCCAGTCTCGGTGATACCGAAGACGAATCGTTGTATGATTTTGCCAAACGGCATATGGGGATAGAGGCAGCCGATTATCTGATTCAACCGATGGTCTCAGGGATTTTTGGCGGTCTGGCCGAGCGATTATCATTAAAATCATGCTTCCCAATTATGGCTGAGATGGAAAAAGAGTACGGTTCGCTTTTTAAGGCGATGATAAAAAAATCGAACAAAGCTAAAACTGAAGGCAAAAAGTCAGGTGGACCGGGCGGTCCCGGCGGCCGTTTAACCTCGGTTCGTGGTGGGCTGTATGGTATCATCGAACGTTTTGTGGAACTATATTCCGATTTTATTCAACTTGATACGCCGGTTAAATCTATTTCAAGAGAAGACGATGCCTATTTAATTCATGTTGAAAATAGCCAGACTATCAAAACCAAACATATAATTATCGCAACACCATCTTATATAACCGCCGAAATCACAAAGCAACTTTCGGAAAGTCTGTCCGAATCATTATCTAAAATTGACTATGCCCCGATTGCGGTTGTCTGTCAGGGTTATCAGAAATCCAATATAAAACATTCCTTAGACGGCTTTGGTTTTCTGGTTCCGAAAAAAGAGAACTTGAGGATACTCGGCTCGATCTGGACCTCATCGATCTTTGCCGAACGTACTCCAAAAGATTGCGTACAATTTCGCTCTATGGTCGGAGGTGATGGTGACCATGAATCGATTCAGCTGTCTGACGCAGATATACTAAGTACGGTCGAATCTGATTTAGATGCTATTATTGGCATCAAGGCGCCCCCGGAAATCACATCTATTTACCGATGGAAAAATGGAATTCCGCAGTACAAAGTCGGGCACAGCGAAGTTATGAAACAAATTGAAGCTGAACTTGGGAAATTTGAAAATATATATATTTCCGGCAATGCGTACTATGGTATCGGCCTCAATGATTGTGTCAAACAATCGTATGCTATCGCCCATAAATTCACAAAATAATAACAGAAAATAAAACTCCCCCGGAGGGTAGGTTATCCGGAGGAGTTGTTTTGAAAACGGTGAAAACTTTTAGATATCACCGTCCGCCTGCGTGAAGACTTCTTGTTTTTCTTTTTTGATTGGTTCTATCAGTGTTCTGACAGTGTAACCACGTTTTACAAATATACCTCCATTCTCATCAGCCGCGATAACCTTGTTCCCCATCAGTCGAACAACATCAGCCGGCATCGTTTCAAATTTACTGACCGGATATATATTTTTATCGAAATATGAAAAGACTCCCTGGTCAGTTCCGACATAAACCATCCAGTCAGAGGCATCAATCGAGTTAACAACATTAGACGGTATCCCGGTTTCAGTGGTCCACTGTTCCCACCGTCCGCCATCATAGACAAAGAATCCGGTTGCGGCACCAACGAAGAGATGATCATGATTGAAATCGATGGCATAGACATTATCAAAAATCGCTGTATCACGCACCAGATGACGTTTCAGGAACCGATCTCCATCCCACCTGAAAAGACCCTGACCATCGGTTCCAACCCAAAGACCGTTATTGTCAAAAGTCATGCAGGTGACATCAATATCTTCGAGAAGAGTTTCGATACCGATCATATTTTTGGCAAGTAGTGCCTGATCGGTGCCGATCAAGAGACGATAGGAATCGCTTAGCAGTGCATTGATCTGACCCTCAATTTCAAATGCAACCGGTTCGAGAATATTATTTTTGACGATATAAAGTCTGTCACCTGCGGCATAAAGGTTACCATCATGAAAAGCGAGCGATCTGAAAGTTTTGCCGTTTCCGATGAAACCGGTACTTTGCTCCCTGAAGCTGTATGCGATGATACCATCGTTGGTCGCCGCATAAAGAACCGAATCAAAAATAATGATTTCATTTACCCCCGGAGTTTTTTCGGATAACAGTTCTGGGGTTTTGACAATGTTCTCTTCAGCAGCTACCGTTGCAAAAGTCGCCTCAACAAAATCTTCGGTCACCTGCGTTGCGGCACTGTCGACAGCTTCCTTTACTGCCGAAAACTGTCCGTTGGTTTCATCTGCGGAGCATCCGTAAAGAAGTCCCATTCCAAGCAGCAGGGCAGCTCCGAGTGTTAGAGTGTTAATTCTTTTTGACATCTTGTGTCTCCTTTCGGTTTAGTGGTTTTGATTTAATATCTATCAAGGTTTGTGCCGAAAAGATATCATGTTGATTGGCAACAACTTACGTTAACTGTGGGGAGATGTTATACCAAGAAACCGTGTCATAATTGACACTGACAAATTAAACACTATAAAACATTGAATATCAATGAGTTATATTCTCAAATCAGACACAAAACCGATAAAAGCAGAAAAAACCTTGTATATCCTGCCGTCCCACTGTTATTTAGGTTAGATAAGGCTTGGGAATATCAGACTTGTGTGTATAAAGAATATGAGATCAATATTTGTCATAATAATTTTTTTGGTGTTTTCAGGTTCAGGTTTTTGTTCCACTGAACCAATAGAAACAGAAATCCTTCAGATAAAAATGAACCGGATATATTTTGGATCAGGGGAAGAAGAAAATATATTTTCGGATTGCTCGTTTTTTGTAATTAAATCAGATGATACCTTATTTCAAGGATTCATTGAAAAATCATATTCGGGTGTATCATACAGTTATCAAATTGATAGCGTGGCGAATAAAGTAAATATTGATTCATGCCAAGCATATCTTCTGCCGGCAGAGATTGACAGCTTGATCCCGATCAATATCGGTATTCTAAAATCGATACCTTATGGATCATCTTCAAATTTCCCTGGTTTAACATCAGTGACGTCTACTAATGATTCATTAAATAGTGGGCTATCAAAATATGGGAATATATTACATACCAATCTTTATGATTCTGAAATCGAGATGCTTCTGGATTTTGAGGCCGGGCTAATTGATGCCTTTATATCTTACAAAAGAGAATTACCATCTCACAAAAATCAAAAATATGCAAATATTATCCACGCTCCGGCTCCGTTTTATGCCGCTCTTATTCCGAATATATCGGAAGCTGTAAATAATAAAGGTTTTCTGACAACATCGCTGTATTATAGATTTAACGACCAGAGATTATCTACGATTTTTTATGGTGATAATGCAGTCTCGTACAATTGTTTGTTTCCCGCAGAAAATAGTTGCCGCCGTCTCTATTCTTTTGATCCTGACAATGGTCGTAATCTTTTGAAATATATAGATAAAATACCGAAGAAACTGTTTATGTCGATTGATAACAATTCGTTGGAAAAGCTCGGTTTGTACTTTGCCGATATTTTAAGCCGCGACAAAATCAGATTAAAATTTATCGAGGATAATTCCAAAGCAGATATATATCTCCATTTTATTCCGTTATCCGAAGATAATAAAGATTCGGGTTTGACGTATATTCTCAATTTACTCAAAGCAGATTCGACCGATAACAAAAAGATCAATAGTACAATCTCAGAAATTACGAAATACATTGAGTTGGCCAACAATGCCAATACCGATGAGAGCCAACAATATTATCTCAATCTGGCCCAGCGGGCTCTTAGCGAAGATATTGGTGTGTTCCCGCTTCTACGGCCATCGCTATTTTTCACTTCGGGAAATAATTTAAAGGGATGCGCCTTCGACAATAATGGTCATTTAGATTTAAGTAATCTAAGAAAGGTTGTCTTGCCTTCAAGGCCAGCCGGAGCAAACAGGTGAATTCAACAACTAAAACCAGACTATATCTTTTGCTGATAGCTATCCTGCCGCCATTATTGATGGTTTCGGTAATTTATTTTTACTCTATCAAGCAGTATGAACAGCTTGGCAGTGAAAAAACTTATGAAAGTATAAAACGTTTTGAAAAACTGCAGGACTCCTACCTAAACGAATTAAAAAACAAAGCGATTGAACTATCCCAGTCCTCCCAATTTAAAAGAGCGGTATTATTAATCAAATCAGGCAGGATGGAGCAAGTCGATTTATCGCAGCTCAATACCGTTTTTGATGTCGTTGAAATAATTGATTCATCATACAAAGTATTAGCAAGCGGTCACCGACCGGGATTTGTTGGTGAGTTAGTAAAACTCCCCGTCTCAAGTAATAGTACCAATGGTGCAAAGTATTTTGAAAAGACCGAATATGATATGAATGGTCTGTTTGCCGGTTTTGGATATATTGTCCCGCTTGAAAATGACTGCTATCTCTACTTGTCAAAATATATTGATTCTGGTTTTATATTATTGATAGAGCAATTGTTGATGGCCAAACTGAATCTTTATTTCGCCGATGAGTCAAATCGGGAATTTTCCGAATATGCTAATCTCTCCAAAGGTCAACTTTTTCAAGACAATAACAATGATAGCCTAATTGTTTTGTTGGCTGGAAATAAATATGCAAAATATATTCTTCTGGCCAAATTTGATATCTCCGAACAAAAACCGATTTTCTTCTCACTGCTGCGGTTGACCGGTGTGGTGGCGCTGGTGTCAGTTTTTTTGGCAATACTGGTCGGGATTTATATAACGGGGCAGACAAAAAAGAGATAGAGAATTTGATCGACGCCACCAAAAAGGTTTCCGATGGCGATTTGTCAACGCCGGTGATGGCTTTTCAGGAGGGCGAATTTTCACAACTGGCCGATTCATTTACCGCGATGAAATCAAAGTTACAAAAAACACTTGATGATCTCTCGACCACCGAAAAAATTGCCGCCTGGAAAGAGATCGGGCAGAAGATCGCGCATGAGGTAAAAAATCCACTGACGCCGATTGCGATTTCAGTTGATGATCTCCGCCGCTCTTATTATGAAAAACTTCCCGACTTTGACAAAACTATCGATGAAACAACAACGGTAATCAAAGTTGAAATAAGCAGACTGATAAAACTTCTCGATCAGTTTGTGAAATTTGCCCGAATGGAACCACCAAAAATTGTCGAGACTGAGATTAATAATATTATAGAAGAAACCAAACTGTTGTATCATCATGAAATTAATTCCGGAAAACTCAAGATACAAAATAACAGTCAACGAGTTAAAGCTAAACTCGACAGCGAAAAGATAAAACAGTTGTTAATTAATTTAATTAAAAACGGTTTAGAGTCATCACCGGAGACAAAAGTAAAAGTATTGTTTTTTGATTCGAATGATAATCTGAATATTTGTATTGATGACACCGGTTCCGGATTTCCGAAGGAGATACTCGATTCACATTTCAAGCCATACGCCTCAACTAAAAAAGGCGGTTCCGGTTTGGGGCTGGTGATCTCGGCACGAATAGTACATGATCATGGCGGGATGATAAAGATTATTAACAAAGAAGAAGGAGGCGGCAGGGTTGAGATAAGTCTGCCTTTGTAAAATATGGCCAAAATATTGGTTATTGATGACGAAGAAAATATCCGAAGCTCGCTAAAATCAGCATTAGAGAGGCGTTCCCATGCGGTGGTGACGGCGGCAAATTACAAACAGGGGGAGCAGTTCTCCAAATCTGATTTTGATTTGATTTTTCTAGATATTCTTCTGCCCGATGGCAACGGTGTGGAGCTATTGGAGAAAATATTAAAGGAGAACGGTAACCAGACAGTTGTTATGATTTCGGGCCATGCCGATATCGATACCGCTGTCAAAGCGATTCAGGCCGGAGCGTATGATTTTATCGAAAAACCGATCTCACTTGATCGGGTTTTGATCACGATAGAAAATGTATCGAAAAAGAATCGACTGTCATTTGAGAAAGAGCGGATGTTCGCACTTTTGTATGGTGAACTGATTGGTAATTCAACCAGGATGAAAAAACTGAAAAATGATATAGTTATCTCGGCCCCCAAAACCTCCCGCTTTTTAGTCCTTGGTGAAAATGGTACCGGCAAGGAACTGGTCGCCAATATGATTCATCGCTACAGCTTGAATGCTAATGGCCCGTTTATTAGTGTCAACTGTGCTGCCCTGCCAGCGGAGTTGGTAGAATCGGAACTATTCGGACATACAACCGGAGCTTTCACCGGTGCTACCAAAGATCGCAAGGGTCGTTTTGTCGAAGCTGATAGTGGCTCAATATTTTTGGATGAAATAAGTGAGATGTCTCCGGCGGCGCAGGCCAAGATTTTAAGAGTGATCGAAACCAATCAGGTGACCCCGGTCGGTTCCGATAAACCGATAGATCTGAAAATCAATATTATTGCCGCCTCTAACAAAGATTTGAAAAGTATGATTAGTCAGGGCAGTTTTCGGGAGGATTTGTATTTCAGACTAAATGTGGTACAATTTGATATCCCGCCTTTAAGAGACCGCCAAAGTGATATACCATTGCTGGCCGATTATTTTTTGAACCGTTTTGCCAATGAAACCGGAGGCGAACCAAAAAAGTTAACATCAAAAGCGATTACATTTCTGAAAAATTACAGCTTCCCCGGCAATGTTCGTGAACTTAAAAATATCATGGAACGGGTAAATATATATTGTGAAAAATCACCAGTCGATATCGCTGATGTCAAACCACTGGTACCGGGAAGCGGTTCTCTAACCATTGATAAATTGAAAAAAGCTACCGAAAATTTTGAGAAAGAATTTATCGAATCGGCGCTGACCCAATCTGACGGTCGGGTTGCCGAGGCGGCCCGCCGGCTTGGATTGGAAAGATCACATCTTTATAAAAAGATGAAAAAATACAAAATTAAATAGATATATTTATTTAACAAAAAAATATTTGGATCATTTTAAAAATTTTGTGTCTAATATTATTGACCTCAGTAATTCTTTCTATAGCTATAATCAATACTATCTCGCCGCATCAAATTCGGGAGAACGAGTTAATATTTTTCAAACTCTTTTAAGGAAACAGGATGATTGGGTCGGGGTTACAAAAAATAGAATTTTTCTCCCCAAATTTTTTATAAAAAACAGTATTCGAAGCCTTTAGA
>DAOUVS010000266.1 GCA_030667525.1 Candidatus Zixiibacteriota bacterium
AACGTAATGAAAGTGCTCAGCCTATCTCCTTATCAGCATCCCAATTACAATAAATAAACGAAACTGTCGTATATTCAACAACACAAATAAAATATCTTGTATATAACAACTTTGACAATATGGTCAAAACACAACTCTTTAATATTTGTCATTCAACTAAATGACAATTTGATAATAAATTTTTGCAGACAAATTGGGAACCTCTCCTGCTCCCTGACTCTTTATAAATAAACAGGTTTTATACCATTTTGTCAACTCTTTTTTATTTATTGTATTAAAATAATATGAGTGTTTTTGTCTTGTTTGAAAAATATAGCCAATTCAATGCGAAATTATCCTGGAAATCGCTTCAAAAACTTCATCCACGCTAATTTCTTTCATACATTGCATAAAATTATCGCCACCATTGGGACATCTGTTTTTGACACAGGAAATACAATCGAGACTATTTTTAATTATAACGGTTTTTTTGTCAGAAATCGGTGATGTTTCCTCTGGATTGTCGGCCCCGGATAGAATAATAAGCGGAATATTTACCGCCGAAGCAAGATGGGCCAGCCCCGAATCATTACCAATAAATAATAACGCCCCGGATAAAATCGAGGCCGCCTGCTTTATCTCCGTTTTGCCGCAAAGATTAACTATTCTTTTTTCATTGAGAGCAATTTTTTGACCAGCGCCATACTGATCGGAGGTTCCAACCAGAGCGATTTTTAGATCATAATTTTTCATTAATTTACTGGCCAGAGCCGAATAATTATCTGTCCCCCAGCGTCTTGACTCAGCAATTGCCTGCGGCGCGATCACAAGATATTTCTGAGTTTTATCGATTCCATATTTATTCAATAATTCGGCGGTATTAATTTCTTGAGAATCGGATATTGTCATATTTGGCGATAATACCTCAAGACTCTTCTCCCCCACTTTTTCAAGAAGAAGTTTATATTTTTCGCCGCGATGGATTATATTTTCTTTTGGCAAAGTTAAATAATTATTCAAAAGTAATTTTCGACCGTCGCTGGAATACCCATATCTGTTTTTTATACCAGCCAGAAACATGACCAGCGCCGATGAAAATGATGGTGTCAATAAAACTCCATTTTCGATTTTATAATTCCGAAGCACTCTTATTTGAAATAAAATCGCCGCAATACCATGCAGACGATTTGATGGTAGTGGAATTATTGTTGTATCTCCAATATCATAATAAATAGACTCCGCCCACTCCGGTAATAATAAGGCAATTTTTTTATTACTATTTAATTTCACAAATGCCTTAATCGCTGGCAAAGCCATGATAGCATCGCCAAGATGATTGGGGATTCTGATTAAATATTTAAAGCTTTCCATAGAGATTATCGACTCAATCGAGTTTCCAGCGGCGATGGGTCCACATCCATTCTTCCGGTTTCTTACGGATCAATGATTCCAAAATAGAAGCATACCCCTGAGTCATCTGATTTATATCGTTTTCGGTATCACCACTATTGGGAGGATAAATCGGCGGGAAAAATTCAATTTTGTATTGATCATGTTTTTCGCGAACCAGATAACCAAAAATTATCGGTGATCCTACTTTAACAGCAAACGCTGCCGGACCTTTTGGTGTGGATGCCGGACGACCGAGAAAATTGACAATCACTCCGCCGGAAGCGGCATGCTGGTCGGAGGCAACCCCGATCAATCTGTTTGCTTTCAACGATTTTAGTACATGCCTTGAGGCGATTCCAACCGGTATCAGACCTAATCCTTCTGTCTTTCGAAATGATATAAAAAGATCGTTAACCTTTTCATTATGCTGATGCCCCATTAGAAAATCGGTCGGATAACCGGCAACCGGAAGCCAGCGTCCAAAAAGTTCCCAATTGCCATAATGCCCGGTGACCATCATTGCCCCTTTGCCTTCACTTAATGCCTGATCAATATATTCAGAACCGATCACTGTTGTGACCGAGCGCAGAAAATCTTCATTTTTCAGAACCGGCTGACGGGTAAATGAAATAGTTGTTCGCGCAATATTTACAAAAACCGTTTTAACGATCTCGGCAATACGTGTATCACTGAATTCACCCGAGAAAGCACGGCGAAGATTCTCCTCGGCGATCCGTCGCCGCGAAGTCAGTAAATAATAGGTCAGCTTGCCAATACCCAGCGCAATAACATCGGCCAATCGCCCGGGAATTATCTGAACCGCTTTTGTTAATGTCCAGAGCGCAAAATACTCAAGCCCATGGCTTATCTTCATCATCTACCTGCTCAGGATTGTCGGAATCACCATAATCAAAATCGGTTGAATGGTACTTATCGTACTCGTCCCATTCTTTATATTTTTTCTTCTTTTTGCTGTAATTAAGGAAAAAACCGACGATGACCACAATTGCCAGAAATAACCATAAATAAGACATATCAATAAATATCGTTAATAAGTTAAATTTAGTTCGTAAATAATTATTAAACTCTTTTTCAAAACCATCATAATTCGAACCTGTCGCCGTAATCAAAGCATCATCTATCGATTGGCGATCCCTTAAATTATCCAACAGTATATTAAAAGAATCAAAACCGTATTGTTCAAGTAAATATTTCACCGCCATATAAGATTGAGCATAAGCGATTCTTGCCTGACCCTCCGGGAATCGGTTCATTTTTTCAATTTCCCGAAGCGGAACCACAGATCCAAAGACAACGGCATTTGACAAAGCAATATTGCTGGTCCATCCCCACTCGAAAGCGATATACATCGCCAAACCTTCATTGAGCCAGCGGGGCGGTTCGATATGATTTAGTCTATCCTGAAGAGCCAGATGCGTATATTCATGTTTAATCAGTTCAAAAAGCGACTTTCCCAATCTGAAATTGGCCGGTGATTTTAAAACTATCATCTGTTTATATGGCAAAGCGACAGCGGCACCCCAATCAGGAACCGCAGCACCTATTCTGTTTTTAAAATCTGTTTGATTATTTTCGATAAAAATCTTTGGCCGATAATAAAGGCTGTCACCAAGAATTATGATTAATTCGTCCCGAGCCCGAACAACAGCCGAATCGACGACACTAACAAACTGTTTGGTGGAGGCATAATAATCATAATACGGAGACAAATCAGAATCGCCGGCATCGTCGGCATAAATATTGACTCCTATAAGTATAGGAATCAGAAATAAAATAAACAATCTCTGCATATCAAATAATAGCAATATTATCGATTCCAGACAACCTTTATATAAACATGCAGGTGAAGAATATTTTTTAATATAATCTTAATATTTTAATCCTTATTTTAATTAAACTTAAACATAGAAACTTTTTGCCCAAGGAGGGAAAATGAAAATATTGAAAAATATAATATGGAGATTTGGAACAGTAGCGCTTATCACTTTACTGTTTGGCACTTCGTCAAACCTGAATGCATCGGACTGGTGGGAAAAAATAAAACTTAACGGAGATTTCCGATATCGGCATGAATACACCGACGAGGAAAATTCAGTAACCAGACTCCGTCAGCGAATCCGTGCCAGAGTTAATATTATTGGTGAGGTATCAGATCAGTCTAAAATCGTATTGGGAATATCAGCCGGCTCAGCAGATCCAACATCGAGCAATCAGACTTTAACCGGTGCCTTTACAAGCAAAGGATTATTTCTTGATTTAGCTTACTTTGAGATGAACCTCACTGCTACTCCCGGGTTGAAATTAACTGGCGGCAAAATGAAAAATCTGTTCTATACGCCGGGCAAATCAGAATTGATCTGGGATTCGGATCTTCGCCATGAAGGGGTATCCTCCAATTACAAAATAGATTTTGACAATAGATCATTACAACTTATTGGAGCCGGTTTGTGGATTATAGAAAGAAGCGACGATGATAATTCCTATCTGGCCGCATTGCAGGCAATATTAACCCATAATTTCATTAACAGTAAAGGAAGTG
>DAOUVS010000273.1 GCA_030667525.1 Candidatus Zixiibacteriota bacterium
AGGCAGCGATTATGACGAAAGTTTCGTCGATAAACAGCTTGAGACCTTCGGCAATGACTATGAATATTTGACGGCCATGAAAACTGATCTGGAAAACCAGCAGGCCAAATTATTCAAAAAGGGCGATATTGTTCCTGATGGAACAAAGACCGAAACGGATAAAAAATCCGAAGAGATTGACCTTGGTCGTAAGATTGTGGAGGCCAATAGCCCAAGATTAAAAATCGTTAAAAAGTAAACGTTTTAAAATAAAGGAGGTGAATTTTAATGGTTATGACAAACAGAGGCGCCATGGCAATAGGTGGCGCAAAGGCCTATCAAAGTCCTTTTATGGACAATGGTGATTTTGTAAGGATTCCAATCTCGGTTGATAATTCCTATAATCGCGGGAGAATTCCGGCATTTTCCCTTTGGGCTCCTTCCGACATGAGTTCGAATCCGTGGAAATATATGCCTTATATTCCAGCAATTAATATTACAACTGCGAATTCACAAACTTCAATTGAGGTTGCCAATCAATGGGTTGATTATTTCAGGGTGGGCGATGAAGTTCTCGCACTGGATATCAGCGAAATTGCAAGCAGTAACCTTGCGTTTAGAGGATTGGCCGGAGTGGATGAGGCTGCATGTACGCTTGGGACAAATTCGGTATCCATAGCGGGAGTTGGGGCAAAAGACAGCGGTGGAACCGGTGTTGTAGCTCTTACAACTGATACATTCCATACGGCTGCACCCACTGGTGGAGCCCTTGGAACCGGAGATGTTCTTGTTCTTGTAGGCAGTTCGACTTCCGTAGCGATCAAAGCATATCAAGAACCGGACAATATTGTAATCATGGAACAGGAATTTGATTTTGCCGATGCCATTACCGGAACAGCCGGTGAAGGCGGATATTTGGTTGAATCCTGTGTATATGCCTATACCGGCAGAATCGATTACAATTACATCAATTATTATTATGCTTTAAACACTTTTGATGCTTCCCCTGCCTTCACCGGCATCGGAAAATATACCCTGGACCGTTTGCGTTTCGTGAACGCTTATAGAGGTTAATGAAAGGAGGTGAGATTCAATGTCTAACGCGGCATCTTTATATTTTGCAAATCAAATTTTCAGTCCGAATGTGATGAAGGGCATTTATGATGTAATAGAGCCCGAATATCCGGACAAATTAAGACTTCAGGGATCGTTTTTCCCCAGTGAAGATTATAGTTCTGATGAAATGATTGCTTATTTCAATCACAACTTTCACGGTATGACCCCCCCGACAGCCCTTGGCGCAGATCCTATGCAAGTCGGGATCCCCGGTGGATTCTACAGAGGATATGCGTTTGGGTACTGGGGTGAATTCAGCCGGTTCGAAAACAAAGATCTTCTCCAGGTGAAAAATCCCGAACAGCCCTATAAAGCCGACGGTGTTACCCCTAATCTTTGGGGCGACATGATGATGACCCAGGCCATGGCTCATCAGAAACATCGTTTTGATACGTTTAAAGAAGCATTTGTGGGCCAGCTTTTGACAACCGGAAATTTCCATATATTCGGTGACGGGATTGATAATTATTATCCCGGGCCAGGAGCAACCAATTATATTCTTCCGACTCATTATCGGATCGATTGTGTTACAGCCGGTTCTGTTTCTCCGGGTGGATGGACAACCGGAGGTACATGGGCAACAGCTGCATCAGCGACACCGGTTCATGATTTGAATATGATGCTCCTGTATTTGTCTCAAACACTTGGCCTTCAGGTAAATGAGATTTGGATGAGCCGAACCGCCGCTCAATATCTTATTGATGCGGATGCGACCGCTGCATGGATTGAGCAGGTTCCGGATCTCTCAAGGGCAATGCTGACTGTTGAAAGCGGATTGACAGCCCTCAATAAGATTGTCGGAGCTAATATTTCTTTTAATATTGAGGATAGAACCTATCCCGAAAGAATGCTTATCACGGATAATACAGTTGCTTCTACAAGCACGACCTGTACCGTTGATAATGACGCGCCCTTCAGAGGTGCATCATCGGCAACCGTTATGTTCCATAAGGCCAGTGGTACTAATGCTGGTGAAGAGCGATTGGTTGATGTTACCATAGCCAGTGACACTCTTACTTTTACGGCTGCTGATCTTGATATCAGTATGCAGCCCGGCGATTTCGTGATTTATAATAAACGATTTGCCGAGCCTGAATATATTATATTCAAGACAACCCGTTCGGATCGGCAAAGGTTTGCATCCGTACCTTGTACGCCGGATCCGGAACAGCCGTTCGCACCTGGTGTTCATACCTATTCTCAGATTGTTGTGAGAAAACCAAACTGGTTTATCGTAGGCGGAACATATTTCAGGGGTGGTCCGGTTGTATTCGGTCAAGGCGGATGGGCTACGTTGAAGGTTTACAGTTAATGTTAAGCCATTTTTTCGTCATTTCAGATAATTCTTAACGAAAGGAGTGTGGAAGTGACTGCTGAAATAATTTATATAATGAATATTGCAATCGCCGGTTTTAAAAAGGGCGATTGGTGGATAAAGGGAACTGAACCTCTGGTTGTTACCAAGTGGGCGGAACAGGGGGGCGGAATATATGGAACGAATTCCGACACCATAATAACCATTGAAGCAAGGGATCCTATCGAACTCGGTGAAAATAAAGCCGAGTTTACCGGGGTGTGCCCGAAGTGTGGTTATAATGATAAAAAAGAGGTTATTCCTGAATTATCGCCTAAAAAAAATGAGATAAATAATGATCGAATTTGCAAGGGCGTAAAAACAGATGGTTCTCCGTGTGTATTCAGCGGAAATAGAGTTCGTGAAAACGGATACTGTTTTATGCATCAGGATCAAGCTCCGAAAGAGGAAAAACCTCCGGACGAAGAACCAACTGTCGATGCAAAGAAAGAAGAATCACAAGAAGACGAATCTCATGATACCGAGGTAGAGGTTTTTAAATTAATAAACGACACAGGGGAAGGTGAATCCTAGTCTTATCTAAAGATGTCCCGCAAAAATAAATAAGCGGAGGATCTTTGCATAGCAAAGGTTAGCCCCTCTAAACCAAAAGGAGGGAAGAGGATATGGCCTCAAGACGTTTTATAATAGCACGGCGGTTTAAATTTATAAATACTTCCGGCGAAATGGAAGGCAAAGGTTCTATTGAGATAAAACCGACCACCAATCTCATTTTGCACCCCGCCGCGAATTTAGTTTGTTCCCCGGAAGGAACATTTTTAACTCGTGTTGATGTTGACGCGAATAATAAAAATATTCTCAATGCTCCGAACCTGATGACCCGTAAGAAAATCAGTGTTGCATATTCGGACTTCTCCGCCGCATCCGCAGATGAAAAGCTCAAGCTTATCTTAGCCTCAATCGGTGATACGATTTTTGATATCACTGCAAATCTCGCCACACCATTTAAATATGATGTAGGTCCGGCAACTGTTATCGCAAGTATTTACCGGATGAGCGTTGGAGATGCAGCGGCTTTAACAGGATTTAATAGAGATGAGCTTTGTGGGAGCTCTGTAACTGTTCCTTCAGTTCTATTTTCAGGGCACAAAGGGGCTTATCTTTACAAAACCGCTTCCACATTGAGAATGCACAAGGTTTATACGGCTAATGCCAGTATAACCGCAAAATTGAATAATGCATCCGGTGGACACTTTGTGGCGAGTTTGACCCAGGGAGCGATTCATTTTTACATTGATATGATTAAAAGAACAAGTTAAAAAAA
>DAOUVS010000138.1 GCA_030667525.1 Candidatus Zixiibacteriota bacterium
CACCTCTCGGAATCTTCGTTCCATCAATAGCAAGTCTAATATCGGATGAACCACCTGCAGGAATAATGGTTCCATCGGCCGGTTCCACCACTCCCAAAATATAATCTGGAAGCGCATAAGCGGCAGATCTTACTACAGTTTTTGAAAATCCATCGATAGTAGCTCTATCATCAAGCATCTTAGCTAATGTTGCTTTGAGCCCCGAGTTTTGTTTGGCCAAAGCCGAAATAGATTCGGCTCTATCTTTATTAACGGTACTGACTCTGGTCGGAAAAGTACCATTGTCATTATCAAGAATTTCAACATGGAATATTTCCAAATCGGAACAACCGGTATTAACCAGGATATCCTCAAAGACTATTTCATAATATGATGGCAGTCCAAAAGAAGCCCAGAATTCCGGATGCATATCAGCAATATGCAAGCGCTGACGAGGATAAACGTTGTTGGCCAAACAGTGCAATTTCATTCCTTCGCCAAGTATCAAGTGACCTGCTCCATCGGCAACCGGACCGGTAACATAGGTCGAGTAGCGAGCCGAACGACGATGCCAAACAACTTCGCCAGCGGTAGGATCGGCAAAGTTCCAATATCCATGTTCATTCCCAAAGATCAGCCACCTATCGGAACCATGTCCCATCTCCCTACCGCAGGTCAAAACACCGGGCTGGTTAACATGACCCCACTCATCCGGGATAGTCTGGATATTCCAATATGGATGATAATCATTTGGACCCCATACCGGGTCACCGGAATACTTGGAGAAAGCCATCGGACCATAATATTCACCGCCTTCAATCCAGTGTGACCAGCCGCCAAAAATCACTTGCGCCTTATCGTTAATTATGCCGGTCGGTGAGCCACCGGAACTTCCATTACACTCGGCATTCCAGCCAAGTGTATTACCATCCGCGCTGACTTTGTATAAAAGCCCACCATTATGAACCGGAGATGAATTTTGAGGATTAAATTGTCCCTGGAAATAAATCCATTGGCCATCAGCACCTTCATCGCTATAAAGAATGGATGAATAACAGCCTTCCAAACCTATTTCACCATGCACCCAGTCTAATGAAAAAATCGGCAACTGCCATCCGATACCATCAACAAGATTCCAGTCTTCGGTAATTCCGCTGGGAGCAACTGTCAAACGATAAACATTGGGCGTCGTCAGATATTCATCGCACCCGACATACAGATATGTTCCATCGGTTGTAAATCCTTTGTGAATCTGCCCTGATACCGTAAAAGCCGGTGTGTTATTACCCGGGAAATAATAGTTGTCACCATCGGAGGTTTTAAGCCCATAAATATTCCCCAAACCGTCGGCAACGAAGACTATTTCCTCCCCATCAACATCCATAATCACATGAGTGGCATATTGGGCATGACCGTTCATTCTAAAGGTCCACAAAGTGCTTCCGGTGTTGGCATCAAACTTCGCAAAATAACCATTATCACCACCGCCGCAGTACACGGCTCCTTCATAATAAGTCGGCGTTGCCCGACAAGAACCGCCTATTTCGGCAAAGTTAACATCTCGCCTCCAGATTTCAGCGCCAGTATTGACATCAACACAGACCAGACAATCAAACATATAGGCAAAAACTTTTCCATCAGCTATAATCGGTTGAGCAAAGGTAACACCGTTGCCGGACGAGTTTTGATAAGTCCAGGATTTGGTGAGATTACATTGAACATCACCCAGTTCATTTGTGGTGCTATTATCACGCGCAAAATTCTTACCCATGGTCGGCCAGTCGCCGTCCGGGGCGCATTGGGGATGAAAAGGAGTGCAACAGCGGTAAACATCAAAAATCACATCATAGTCGGTGTCGTATATATCAACGCAATAATCCCACTGGGTGGTGGCGGTGGTTTCATCGGTCCAAAGAATTGCTTGTCGATTTGTCGGGGTTGTTCCATCATCGCTGACAATCTGCACATCATTTAGACCGGTGGCAAATGATTCAATTGTAAGCCAAAGCGATGTTTCATAGAACACATCTGTTGCGATATTGAAATAACCATCCGGCCAAAAACCACCTGTTATTGGGATATATTGAAGTCTGTTACCGGGAAGACCGCCGGGACCGGTTGCATCATAAATAGCGATCTCGGCATCTTCGACCATCGCTCCGCTATTGAACCAGATATCAATGGCACCCAGATAACAACCCCAGGATTCAAGTGGGAACTTGCTCCCCCAACCTCTTCTCAACATCGTGTTTTCGATATCCATGTAATCTGGAATATTCCAGGTATAAGCAAAATCTCCCGGAGGATAAATAAATTCCCAACCGCAGTCGCCATATATATCACGACATATGTATGTTTTAATAAGATAATTATAATCGGTTGCATAGCTGTGCCACCCGGTGGCACCAGAGAGAAACATGCCACTTCTTCCAGTTGGGCAACTTCCGTCATCGCTGAGCAAATAAATATTCTGATTCCCGACATACCCGCCTTCAATTGTCACCACCACATAGAAATCGCTATTGTGGACAAGGGCAACACCCTCATCATTGATCATATCAACTGATGTCCACCAGGTCTGATCTTCAGGAGGAATTAAAAAAACATGCTCGGGATTAAGGGTATCGGGACCTCCATTAATATTATCGGGAGGACATATAAGAACTCTGGCAGTTGGATATACACCTGAGCCATCGCCAACATCATCAACATTATCATAAAATGCTATATCCACATATTTCAGCGTCTCTGGACCGGCCGATGAAAAGCGTACTCCGCGATAGATTTCCCCACTGGCATTAACTTCTTCAATTAATCCCATCCCCCAGTAATTGAACGCATTGCAATTATAAATCTTCCAATCACATTCGCCGGCAAAAGTACCTTGCTCATAGCAAACATCGGCAAAGGCTAAAAAGGCGCGATTGCCCGAATCCCAATTGCTCCATCCGGATTCACCCATAGTTAGCCATTGGGCCGGGTCAACGCCGTTATCATAAAGGGTCACACCGGCTTCGAGGTCATATGGTGAGACTTGATCACCGGCCAGAACACCAATACGGCCGTTTACAGCGGAGACAGTGACAAAAAATTCGTCATTGGCACTAAACATGTAATCGCCCGGGTATCCGGCGTCAAGTGTCAAATCAACACTCAAATACTGCGGAGCAGCACTCAGCGAAGCATATGGGAATGCCCATGAATTAACGGCAGTGGCAGGATAACCGCTTCCGGGACCAACCCAGAGTGTAACTGTTACATCTGGTGTCCCTTCCATCCAGGCGCCATAATGAGCAATACCGATAGCATTGACTGTACAAGCTGTAGCAGGTACAAACTTGTTACCAAACTCATACTCATCGTAACTGCTTGGAATCATATAGCCATAAGCAAAATCGCCGCCTGTGTAATCCATATCTTCACACATACGTTCGCCAGGTCTTGAAAGAAAACCAGCAGGAAGATCATTACCTGTGACTGGTTTTGCAATGTCAGAAACATTGCGATATGATTTTAATTCCGAAGCATCAATTTTCGGATAATTATTGAAATTAGTAATCGGGTTTAGTGGCTTCAAATTAGTATCATCATATCCAATTGCCACATTGCCAAAGGAAAAGAACAGGCATAAAATAAATAACGTTTTTATCAGTTTGCTATTTGACATTCCCACTTCCTCCCGACTGAGGTAATATTTGATTCTAATATGTGTTTGCTCTTTAGTTCGAAGATAGGCGCGGTGTCTAAACTACCATAAATATACGGTTTATTACCTATTTGTCAATGAACATCAATTGGATTAAAAAACAATTTCCCCACCAAATCACACTTGTTTTATATTCGCACCCATGTGTATATGGATGATATGGAATACAAAAATTACATTACTGCTGCCGGGCTGATAGATTAAAAACTTTTTCCTGACAAAACGAAGCCATTTTAATAACAACATTGTCGCTAAAATAAAAAAATATGACAAAACGCCTGTCCGCCGCAGGAGGAAACCCATTTTGCTGTAACAAAATATGATGAAACCACTTACAAGAAATTTATTAGGTCAAAAAAGAGAGCCGGTACAAAATTTTGTAGTAATTTTGTCGAAACCCTGCGGGATTTCGGCCTACGGAAATTGTCTGTTCAATATGAACTCCCCGGTCAATCTGAGGATTAACCGGGCACAATACAATAAAAAGGCGGAACCGCCAAACGGTTCCGCCCTGGTTTTATCAAATTAACCCACAGCAAGCTGTGGGGCACCAACTTGTTATTTTTTATAAACTCTCAAATCGGGCCTGGAAAAATCTGAGAACTTTTGGTTCAAAGACAAATTTCAAGCCTTTAATATGATCCCGATTGTTATACAGATTGATCATTCCTTCGGCGGCATAATCCATATGACTCTGGGTATATACTCTCCGCGGAATTGTCAGACGAACCAGTTCCAGTTTCGGTTTCCGGTTTTCACCAGTTTCGGGGTCACGTCCTGCCGAGACATTACCACGTTCCATTGCCCTAACACCGGTTTCGACATATATCGCCGCCGCCAATGCCTGCGCCGGGAACTGTTCCTGATCGATATGCGGTAAAAATCTGCGGGCATCGAGGAAGATAGCATGCCCACCATGCGGAACAACATGCGGTACTCCGGCATCGGTCAAAAGTTCACCAAGATAATTAGTCTGCTCGACACGATATTTGATATAATCATCATTTTCAACCGATTCACGAATACCCTGCGCCAATGCCGCCATATCACGGCCACTCATTCCGCCGTAGGTATGCAGACCCTCAAAAATAACAACCTGCGCTTTGGCATCGACATAGAAATCTTCATCGTTCATAGCAAGGAAACCGCCGATATTAACGAGGCCGTCCTTTTTTGCCGAGCAAGTGCAGCCATCGGTGTATGAGCAGATCTCTTTGACAATCTCTTTGATCGATTTATTGGCGTAACCTTTTTCACGTTTCTGAATGAAGTAGGCATTTTCAATCGTTCTGGTGTTATCAAGCATGATCTTGATATTATATTTATCACAGAAAACCCGTAGTTCTTTTAGGTTGGCAATTGAAATCGGCTGACCACCGGCCATATTGACGCAGGTTTCATAACTGACATACGGAATCTTGTCGGCGCCGACCTCATCGACCAATTTCTGCATCTTGTTCATATCGACATTACCCTTGAACGGATGCGGATTGCTCGGGTCATGGGCCTCATCGACAATAACATCAACAAAAGTTCCGCCAGCCATCTCCTGATGAAGACGGGTGGTAGTAAAATACATATTGCCCGGAACAAAGTCGCCGCTCTTAATCAATAACTTTGACATGATATGTTCGGCGGCACGTCCCTGATGAGTCGGAACAAAATATTTGTATCCGTAAACATTCTGAACGGTTTCTTCCAGATCGTAAAAGTTTTTACTTCCGGCGTAGGCCTCGTCGCCCATTTGCATGGCCGCCCATTGCGCGTCGCTCATCGCACTGGTGCCGCTGTCTGTCAAAAGGTCAATAAATACATCGACACTTTTCAAAAGAAAAGTATTGTAACCGGCCTCTTTTATTGCCTTCTCCCGGTCTTCTTTGGTCGTCATCCGAATCGGCTCGACCGTCTTGATTTTAAAAGGTTCTGGTATATATTTCATCAAAACTCCATACTTTAATATATTACAAGTCAGCTGGTTGGTATGTTTATTTAATAAATGACAAATCCCAAACCAGACTGAACTGTTTCAAAAACACGCCCGAAGATAAGAAAAAACTTCTTCTAAGTCAATTCTCTTGCCAAAATAGGGATAAATCTGCTATAATGATTAAAATTAGAATAAACAGGAGGAAACTATGCCATTATTATTAACAATGGATGATGTAACTAAGGTACTCGAAATGCCGGATTGCATTGATGTGGTCGAGAAGGCTTTTGTTGAACTCGCAACCGGCACTGCCGTTTTGCCGCTGCGGATACCGATTACCCCGCCGGGTGGTCTGTCTCTTTATATGCCGGCTTATTTAAAAGAGCTTGGTGCGCTGGCCTGCAAAGTTGTAACCGTTTATAAAGATAATCCGACCAAACATAATCTTCCAACGGTTATCGGCAAAGTTCTGCTACAGGATCCAGTGACCGGGGATGTTATCTGTATTATGGATGGTGGCTATCTTACTGCTGTCAGAACCGGGGCGGCCAGCGGCGTCGCTACAAAATATCTGGCGAGAAAAGATATTGGTCAGACGGCTGGGATTTTTGGTGCCGGGGTGCAGGCGAAGATGCAGCTGTGGGCGGTTGCAACGGTGCGAAAATTAAATAAGGCATATATCTATGATATTTCAGATGATGCCGTGAAAAGTTTTATCGCAGAGATGTCTTCAAAATTGAATATTGAGATTGAAAAAATCGACTCACCCGATGATATGCTGGCTAAATCAGATATTATCTGTACCGCGACTTCATCGGCGACACCGATATTCAACGGCAACAAGGTAAAAGCTGGAACACATATCAACGGCATCGGCAGTCACACGCCCAATGCCCGTGAGCTTGATACGGCAATTGTCAAAAAATCAAAGTTTATCGCCGACTCATACGAGGCTTGTTTAAAAGAAGCGGGAGATATCATGATACCGATTGATGAGGGCGCTATTGATAAGTCACATATGTTTGCCGATTTGGGTGAAATTATTACCGGTAAGAAACCGGCTCGCGAAAACAACGACGAAATCACGCTGTTTAAATCGAACGGTCTGGCGATTCAGGATGTTGCCACTGCCAAACTTGTGTACGATAAGGCAAAGGCTGCTGGTGTTGGGATTGATGTAAAACTGTAATTGTTGTCCGAGGAGGTTTTATGGTGAAATCAAAATGTCAGTCGGTGTATCATAGGCCGGATATGAAAGTGGCGCCATTCAAATTTTGTCCTGATTGTGGCGAGATCATCAATGACAAATTGAGACCCAAAGCGGATTGCGCCAGGACGCATACATTAAGAAAAACCAAAGGTAATAAGTACTGCCCTGATTGCGGGGAGAAATTGGGCAAATAGCTTAATTTAGTGCCCGGTTAATCTTCAGATTGACCGGGATATTCCGGCGGGTCTGAGGACCCGCGCGGCACTTATATTTAGAAAAAAAGCAGAACAATATATTTGTCCTGCTTTTTTTGTACGAAATAATTATTCGTAACTATTTTTTGCCAACTATCGAAACAAATCTGCGGTCGGCGGTGAAACGTTCTTTGATGAATTTATTCATCTGTTCCAATGTTACTTTGTCGGCCATCTCAATCAGATCGAGCACGTAACGATAGTTATATCCGATATACTCATAGAAAGCCATATTATTAGCACGGTTGCTCTTGCGGTCGATACCATAAATTAATGTATTTTTCATATTAACACGGGCATCGGTTAATTCCGCTTCGGTGAGACCATCTTTGACCATTTTTTTCCATTCTCTGGTAAGAGAGGCGAGAGCAATTTGGACTTTACTGGTGTCGGTACCGATTGCAGCCCTGAAGATAGTACTGTACTTACTTAAGGCATATTGAGTATAAACAGAATAAGCCAGTTTTTCCTTTTGTCTGAGGTACCACAAACGAGAGCCGACCGTGCCGCCCATTGTTTCATTGAGAAGTAGTATGTAGGGAACTTCATTTGGGGCCAGATGGTCGAGTGCAATCCCCATATATAAAAATGATTGATTCCTGTCGTAAGAAATAAAACCGTCTTTTTCCGATTGCAGCATCAATTCCGGAACCGGTAATTTGTCGGATTCGGCTTTGAGGTTTCCTAATCGGTCATTTACCATTGAAGCAATCTGTTTAACCGGTAAATCTGTCGCGACCGAAAAGACCATATTAGAGCCGCCGACATATTTCAGATAATAGTTTTTCAGGTCCTCAGTGGTGATTCCGGTTATAGATTCGGCCGTTCCAAGGGTCGGCAATCCATACCCGGCATCGCCATAAGCGGTTTTCCAGAAAAGATTACTTGAAGCCTGACTTTGATTGTCATCGGTTGCCTTAATTTCACCTTCAACTTCATGTTTCAATTTTACCAACTCATCCTCAGGAAAGGTAGGAGTTAGCAGGCAGG
>DAOUVS010000323.1 GCA_030667525.1 Candidatus Zixiibacteriota bacterium
GAATTACCGGAATATCCGTACGCTATGTGAACTAGATATTTTTGAATAGATCACGGTAGGTCATGCTCTTATCTCCCGGGCAGTGAAGCTCGGACTTGATCCTGCTGTTGGAGAGATTGCCGGGAATGTCCATGCTGTTCCGGGTAATCGTTAATTTTTGTGATTGTTTTTTTTATCTATGAATAATCCTGAAGAAAATAATAGCTTTGAAATCGTTGAATTTTTGGTTCCACCTGAAGCCGCAGGTGACCGGTTAGATAAATATATTGGTAAAACCAAAGAGATTGATTTGACCCGCAGCCGAGCACAAAAACTTTTTGATAATGGACAAATTACTATTGATGGAAAACTGGCTGAGAGGAAACAGATATTAAAAGGCGGGGAGAAGCTGGTTTTTAAAATTCCTCCATTGGAAAAGTCGAGTGTCGAACCGGAAAATATCCCGCTTGAAATAATTTTTGAAGATGAATATCTTCTTGTTATCAATAAACCGGCCGGGATGGTGACGCATCCGGCGACCGGGCATTATAACGGAACACTGGTGAATGGTCTGATGTTTTATACTAATAATCTGTCTCGCGCCGGCGGGGCCGAACGGGCCGGGATCGTGCATCGTCTCGATAAAAATACGAGCGGTTTGATACTGGTGGCCAAAGATGACAAAACACAACTGTATCTTCAAAAAGAGCTTCAGGAGCGGTCCATCAAACGTACTTATCATGCGCTTATCTGCGGGCATGTTAAAGAAGAGATTGGTGAGATCGACCTGCCGATTGGGCGGTCGCTAAGTGATCGCAAAAAAATGGCGGTGACCAATCGACATTCACGCACGGCGATAACAACCTACAAGCTGCTTGAACGGTACCGGTTGTATGATTATTTGGAAGTAAATCTTCAGACGGGAAGAACACATCAGATCAGGGTGCATTTTTCGCATCTGGGACATCCGGTTTTTGGCGATCCTGATTATGGTGGACGATTGAAGTGGCATCGGGGGATATTCTCGGCTGATAAACAGTTTGTTGCTAAAGCGCTTGAGATGTTGCCGCGCCAAGCGTTACATGCCAAATCTCTGGAGTTCAAACATCCAATTAGTGGCGAAGTAGTACTTGTCGAATCAGACCTCCCGGAAGATTTTAATAATCTGCTTGAGTTTGTGAAAGCCGAAGAGTGATCTGTTTTTCTATTTTAATTCGCATTAGTCGGCAATATCACTCCTAATGAAATAGCAAAGGTTGTATAATCTTCAGTAATTGAAATTCTTGGATCAAATCTTATAATTGACTTCGGTGAGGTTTCAAAGAATATTGATATGCCAAATCCAAATGATGTTATGTTGTTACCTTCACTCTCAGTATTACCATATCTATCTCTAATCTCTGTTGTCCCAGTGATATGTGTAATTGAACAATTTGGCTGAATAGATACTAGTGACACCGTTTTTATTTTACTAAAGACATTTATTCCAAACGCAAAATAATTACCATACATTTCCCAATTACGAACTCCAAGATAATCACCCGAATATGAATCCAACTCGTATCCCAATCCAAATGCTATTGATAGGATAGACTTTCTTTGTTCCTGCTTCAATGCATAAAAAGTAATAGATGGTGCAAAAACATTTGAATTCAAATCCAAATCGCTGTATGAAACCCATGCTATGGAAATGCCAATATCTAAGTTCTCTGATAGTTTAAATCCAAAATTCCCACCTATTCCGGAGGCATCAGAATTGGAAGAAAATCCAAAGCTTATACCAATACCGTTGCGGCCTTTTTCTAGATAATCACCTTGCGAAAATGCTGAAGTGGTGCACAATAAAATTAAAATAAGCCCAAATAAAATGTGTTTATGCCTCATTAAATCCTCCAATAACTTATTGTCTATCAAGAATAAAGAAAAAGGGTATCCATTGTCAAGATTAATCGGATATTTATCTTAGTCCGGGCTGGAAGTTTGTCACAGTATGTTGGGCAGAAAATTCCTTTCGTAGGCGGATAGGCGTCCGGGGATTTAAAACTGCTGAATTGACTTTACCTCATATTTTATTTTTAGTATAATAAATCAGACTGTAATAACTATGTGGAAAATGAGGTGTCTTGATGAAGTATCTAATAACCAAAACTCTGTTTATCTCGTTGCTCGGTATCATAATTTGTCTTTTTGCCTGTTCAGATAAATCAACAAATTCAACATCGCCCGGTGTTTACAAAATCGCTTTCAGTCTGGATATAGACGATAGTGAGAATAATAATATTTATACTATCAACCCCGACGGAACTGAAATGGCTCAATTAACCTTTGCTTCCTCGACCTCCTCTAATGGCGATCCTATCTGGTCGCCAGACGGCGAGTATATTTATTATAAAGATTTTATGGATGAAGCCAATGAGATAATCAGGATGAA